>JAQUSS010000126.1 GCA_028710135.1 Gemmiger sp.
CCCTTTCGGGCCTTAGCCAGGGCTATAAAGATTTTGTTACCGGCACCCTGTTCCGCATCCCCACCGGCAACGGCCAAAGCGTGGCGGTGCCTTTCTACGTGCTGTATGCCGCCATCATGGTGGCGGTAATGTGGTTTATCTGGAACAAAACCACCTTTGGCAAAAATATGTTTGCGGTTGGCTCCAACCCGGAGGCCGCCAATGTATCGGGCGTCAACGTTTTCAAAACAACCGTTCTGGTACACACCCTGGCGGGCTGTATGTATGGCCTAGAGGGCTTTATTGAATCGGCCCGCATCCAGTCCAACACGGCAAACACCGGCCTCAACTACGAGAGTGATGCCATTGCGGCCTGCGTTATCGGCGGTGTATCCTTTGTGGGTGGCACCGGCAAAATCAGCGGCATTGTGATGGGCGTGTTCCTGCTGCGCATCATTTTTGTGGCGCTTAACTTCCTGTCCATCAGCGGCAATATGCAGTATATCATTAAAGGGCTGATCATTTTGGTGGCCTGTTCCATTGATATGCGCAAATACCTGGTGCGCAAGTGAGCGGCAAAAACGAGCCGGCCACCGAGGATTTGCTGGCCACCACCCCGCCCGCTACCAACGCCAACGGCAAAAAACGGTGGTTTGGCAGGGGCATTTATGGCAGCAAGGATGTACCCATCCGTGCGCTGGATACCTGCATCGTGCTGATGATTGTTGCCGCCATTGTATTAACGGTGTTCAACGCCAACCTGGGCGGGTTTACCATCACCTTCAACACCGCCATGCGCGATGTTACGGTGGCGGCGCAAAAGGTGAAGCATGGGGAGCAGATTGCCCAGCCCGAAACCCCCTTGCGCCCCGGCTATACCCTGGTGGGCTGGGCCCCGGCGGAGGATAGCACCACCCCGTGGGAATTTTCAACCCCGGTGCAGGGCGATATGACGCTGTATGCCCTGTGGCAGCCCGCCCAAATGCTGGTTAAGCTGGATTTGGCGGGTGGGCAGCTGAACGGTAGCAGCACCGCCCCCGATTTAACCGTCACCTATGGCGAACCCTACGGCAACCTGCCCACCCCCGAAAAGGCGGGCGCGCACTTTGCCGGGTGGGTGTATAGCGGCAATACCATCACCGCGCAAACCACCGTGCAGGCCACCGGCGAGCATCAGCTTACCGCCGTGTGGCAGTAGTGTGGCGCGCCTAGGGCACCAAACAAACCGCCCAAAACGGCGCGTTTGCTGCCCCAATATTGCCAAATATTTGCCAAATACGTTGCTTTTGGGCGGCTTGTGCAGCTTGCACGGCTACCCACGGCCCCCGCCTTGCCGGCGGGGGCCGTTTTTGCATGGCACAAAATGGGGCCGCGCTGCATATGCTAAAACCGTGAAGGATTGGTGAAAGGCTGTGGCAGGGGTTGACAGTCTATAGTGTAACTGGTATAGTTACACTATAGACGATGAAACCCGCTACCCCCCGCTTGCCGGGGAAAGGAGAACTACCCCATGAAAAGCCACAACACTGCCCCCCGCTGCACCAACTGCCAGGCTACCCGGCGCAAAACCGCCCTGGCCCTGGTGGTGGTGGCCGCTGCCCTGGCCCTAACCGCCTGCGCAACCAATATGGCCGGAGATTGGATGGCGGGTGCAACCGCCGGTGCCAACAGTACGGCGGAAGAAGGGATGACCGCTATGCCACAAACCATTACCCCCGAAGAAGCCCAGGCGCGCCTTGCCACCGGCGAACCCATTTTGGTGGATGTGCGCCGGGAGGATGAGTATACCGAAAGCCATATCCCCGGGGCAATTTTGATACCCAACGAGGAAATTTCCACCGAGATGCCCGCCGCCCTGCCCGATAAGGACGCTGAAATTATCCTCTATTGCCGCAGCGGCAACCGCAGCGCCCAGGCCGCCAAAAAACTGGCCGATATGGGCTACACCAACCTCTACGATTTGGGCGGCATCCAAGATTGGCCCTACGATACCGTAAGCGGCGCGCCCCAGGCGGCAGCCGATACCGGCGAGGCCGCGGCCACCGGCGTGCTATCCGCCTTCACCGCCCAAAGCCTGGTAGATGATACCACGCTGGATCAAACCATTTTTGAAGATTATGGGCTGACCATGGTCAACGTTTGGGCCACCTTCTGCGGCCCCTGCCTGAAGGAAATGCCCGATTTGGGCGAGCTCTCGGCAGAGTATGCCGAAAAAGGGGTGCAGGTCGTCGGCATTGTGTCGGATGTTCGCCCCAATGCGGATGGCAGCTTTGCCCAGGCGAGTTTAGATAACGCCAAGGATTTGGTGACAAGAACCGGGGCCGCTTACCTCCACCTGCTCCCCTCCGAAACGCTGAACAGCGCCGTTCTCAAGGATATTTATGCCGTGCCAACCACCTTTTTTGTGGATAGCAAGGGCAACCAGGTAGGCGAACTCTATATGGGCGCGCGCAGCAAGGCGGCCTGGGCCGAAATTATTGATGGGCTGCTGGCAGAAGGGGATAAGGTATGACCGCAGAGTTCCCCACCGCCGTGCACGCGCTGGTTTACCTGGCCCACACCGCCCGCATAACCCCCAGCGGGGAGCTGGCGGAAAATATTTGTACCAACCCCGCCCGTGTTCGCAAAATTTTGGCAAAGCTGGCCCATGCCGGGCTGGTGCAGGTGTTTGAGGGGCGGGCCAGTGGCTACCACTGCCAGGAAAATGGCCGCGATATTACCCTGTGCCAGGTTGCCCAGGCCCTGGGTGAGGTACCCGTAGGGGTAAGCTGGCGGCCCGGCGATGTGGATAAAAACTGCCTGGTATCCTCCGGCATGGCCGATGCGATGGATGGCGTTTACGAGGCCCTCAACGAGGTTTGCTTTGGCAAATTGGCGGAAATTACCATCGGCCAAATCAGCGATACGTTGTTGTTGCCGCCGCCGGCAGCAACAACATAACCCCAAGCTATAAAAATAAGCAAAAATACAAGAAAATTCAAAATAAAAGCAACAAGCAACAAGAAAGAAGGACAAAATGAAACAGTACGATGCAATTATCCTTGGCTTTGGCAAGGGTGGCAAAACGCTGGCGGGTGCGCTGGCAAAGCAGGGGCAGCAGGTGGCTTTGGTTGAAAAATCCACCGGTATGTATGGTGGCACCTGCATCAATGTGGGGTGCATCCCCTCCAAATCTCTGGTTACCAGCGCGGCCGCAGCGGCCCGCCACCCCGAAGCGCCCTTTGCCGAAAAAGCGGCCCACTATGCCGCCGCCGTGGCCGAAAAACGGCGGGTAACCACTATGCTGCGGGGCAAAAACTACCACAAGCTGGCAGATTTGCCCAACGTTACCGTGCTGGATGGGGAGGGCAGCTTTGTTTCCCCCACCGTGGTGGCGGTAAAAACAGGCAGCGGGGTGGAGGAGATAACGGCGGATAAAATTTTTATCGACACCGGTGCCGAGCCCATTACCCCCGCCATCCCCGGGCTGGCGGGCAACCCCAAGGCCTACACCAGCGAGAGCCTGATGGACGAGGATACCCTGCCCGCACGGCTGACCCTGGTGGGCGCAGGCTATATCGGCATGGAGTTTGCCTCCATGTATGCCTCCTTTGGCAGCACGGTAACGGTTTTGCAGGATGGTGATACCTTTTTGCCCCGCGAGGACCGGGATGTTGCCGAGGAAATTAAAAAGCTGCTGGAAGCCCAGGGCGTTCGCTTTGTGCTGGGCGCAAAGGTAGAGCGGCTGGATGGCGGCTCGGTAACCTTCACGACCGGCGAGGATCGCCACACGCTGGAGGGCGATGCCGTTTTGATTGCCACCGGCCGCCGCCCGGCCACCGCCGCGCTGAATGCCCAAAACGCCGGGGTATCCCTTACCCCGCGCGGTGCCGTGCAGGTGGATGCCTTGCTGCGCACCACCGCCCCCGGCATTTGGGCCATGGGCGATGTTGCGGGCGGGCTGCAATTCACCTATGTTTCGCTGGACGATTACCGCATTGTCAGCGCCCAACTGGCGGGCAAGGCCGGGCACACCACCGCAAACCGCGCCGGGGATGCCGCCACCGAGCCAAATGTAAACAACGTGCCCTACAGCGTGTTTATGGCAACCCCACTCTCCCGCGCGGGTATTTCCGAGGAGGATGCCAAGCGCCAGGGCCTTGCGTACCGGGTGGCAAAGCTGCCCACCGCGGCCATCCCCAAGGCGCAGGTGCTGGGCCAAACGGGCGGCTTTTTAAAGGCGATTGTGGATGTAAAAACCAACCGCCTGCTGGGTGCCGCCCTGCTATGCCCCGAATCCTACGAGATGATCAACCTGCTTTCGCTGGCCATTGATACCGGGCTGGATGTGGGGGTACTGCGGGATCGCATCTACACCCACCCCACCATGAGCGAGGCCTTTAACGATTTGTTTGCCCTATGAGCCGCCGCCTGGTAACCGCCGCCCTGTTGGCGGCCGGGGTGGTGCTGGTGGGCATTGGCGTTGCAGCGGGGGAGCCGGGCGTTGTGCTGCAAAAGGCCGCCAGCATCTGCGCCGAGTGCATTGGATTGGGGTGAGCAGATGAAGGAAGGCAAGCGTAACCTGATTCAAGCCGCCGCGGCCCTGCTTACCAACGCCAACCTAACGGGCTTTTTTACCGGAAAAATTTACCAGGGCGGTGGCAAAAACTTTTGCGTGCCGGGGCTAAACTGTTATTCCTGCCCGGGCGCGGTGGGGGCCTGCCCGGTGGGGGCCGTGCAAGCGGTGTTAACCGGGCGCAAAAAGGGCTTCCCATTTTATGTGGTGGGGCTGCTGCTGCTGTTTGGGGCGGCGTTTGGGCGGCTCATCTGCGGCTTTTTGTGCCCCTTTGGCCTCGTGCAGGATCTATTGCATAAAATACCCACCCCCAAGCTGCGCATCCCCCCTAAGGTTGACCGTGTGCTGCGCAAGGCAAAATACCTGGTGCTGGTGGTGCTGGTGGTGGGTTTGCCCCTGCTGCTAACGGATTCCTACGGGCTGGGGGAGCCAACATTTTGCAAGTACCTTTGCCCCGTCGGCATTTTGGAGGGGGGCATCCCGCTGATGATTACCAACCCCGCCTTGCGGGACGCGGTGGGGTGGCTTTTCTCCTGGAAAATGTTAATCTTGGTGGCCGTGGTGGTGGGCTCTATCGTTCTTTACCGCCCGTTTTGCAAGTATGTGTGCCCCCTGGGGGCCTTTTATGGGCTGTTTAACGGGGTAAGCCTCTACCGCATGAAGGTGGATAGCCACCGCTGCACCCACTGTGGTGCCTGCGAGCGCGCCTGCAAAATGCAGGTGGAGGTAACCAAAAACATCGATTCGCCCGAGTGCATCCGCTGTGGTGCCTGCGTGGAAGCCTGCCCCCACAGCGCGATAGAAGCCGGTTTTTGCAGCCGAAAAAAGGCCTCGCAAAAAGCCCCCGAAAAGGCCCAAACCGAACCGCAAAAACCCGAATAAGCAAATGCTACAATACACATCCTACCCCCGCCGCGCAAGGTGGCAGTGGTATGGTGTATGGCGGGTGTGCCCCACAGGGCACACCCGCCCGGTCGTTTAAGGCCGCCGCCTAAAAATTCCGCCTGGCGTAACCCCGAAACCGTGGTGGGTTTGGGCTTGGGGTGGGGAGGGGGTGTATCTCCAACCGTAGGGCAAGGGCTCTGCTCTTGCCGAACCCTGCCCAGCCCGGTGCCTACCGGGATAACCGCGCCCGCGCATCGGCAAAGGGTAAAGGTGGCCACCATCCCCAAAAAAACAAACCACAACCCCCAGGCGGCAAGGCGGCGCATCGGCACCACAACCCCCGCCCGGCAAGAGCAGAGCCCTTGCCCTACAGAGGTGGGGTTAGGTTTAAGCGGGCAGGTGGCCTTGCAGGCAAATGGATGGCCCTTTGGGTTGGCGATGGTGTATCCCCCCACCGTAGGGCAAGGGCTCTGCTCTTGCCGAACCCTGCTCAGCCCGGTGCCTACCGGGATAACCGCACCCGCGCATCGGCAAAGGGCAAAGGTGGCCGCCATCCCCAAAAAAACAAACCGAAACCCCCAGGCGGCAAGGCGGCGTACCGGCACCACAAACCCCGCCCGGCAAGAGCAGAGCCCTTGCCCTACAGAGGTGGGGTCAGGTTTAAGCGGGCAGGGGGCCTTGCAAGCAAACGGGTGGCCCTTTGGGTTGGCGATGGTGTATCCCCCCACCGTAGGGCAAGGGCTCTGCTCTTGCCGAACCTTGCCCAGCCCGGTACCCATCAAGATAACCGCGCCCGCCCGGCGGCAAACGGTAAAGGTGGCCACCATCCCCCAAAAAACCACAACCCCCAGGCGGCAAGGGGGCGTACTGGCACCACAACCCCCGACCGGCAAGAGCAGAGCCCTTGCCCTACAGAGGCGACCCTTGCCCGGCACCCATCCGCGCAAAGCGCCCCCTGCAACAAGGTGTTGCAGGGGGCGCTGTTTTGCAATTATGTGGTTTTATCCGGTTGGGGCGGCAAGGGGGCACCGGCATCCTCGGGCACTTCCGAAAGGGCCGGTGTATCGCGGGCGGTGCGCTTGCGGTAACGGACGCATTCGGTCAACAAAAATTCAATCTGCCCGTTCAAGGAGCGGAAATCGTTCTCCGCCCAGGCGGCAAGCTCCTGGTACAGGCTGGCCGAAAGCCGCAGCGGCACCTGTTTTTTATCTTCTTTCGCCATAGCGCTTTAATATAAGCTGCCGGAGTTCACCACCGGCTGGGCATCCTTGTTGCCGCACAGCACCACCAAAAGGTTCGATACCATGGCGGCCTTCCGCTCCTCATCCAAAGTAACCACACTATGTTCGTTTAGCTGTTGCAGGGCCATTTCCACCATGCCAACGGCACCCTCC
>JAQUSS010000017.1 GCA_028710135.1 Gemmiger sp.
GGCTTTATGGCCCTTGGCATGAGCGCGGGCGGCCTGGTTAGCTTTGTGGGGGCGCAGCTACTGCCCATGGGGGCGCGGCATATTGCCGCCGCCGCCAGCGCCGCACTGGGCTTTTGTTGCTTTTTGGCCCTTAAACCCACCGCACAAACCGGGAAAAACAACAAAGCCTCGCGCCCAAAATAGGGCGGGGGCAAGTATAAAGCAGGGGGACGCCTTGCGCGGCAGCGGGTGCCGTTTTAAAGCGCGTTAAAACGTATGAAAACGCGTTACCGAAAACAGGTTTGCACCAACACCATATAGATGGCGGTGCCGGCCCCAATGCTGAGTAGGGTGTTGTGCTTCCACTTGTGCAGCAGGATAATGCACACAATGGCAATCCCCTCGGGCAGGCCATGGAAGGGGGCGGCAACCGCATCCTTCAGGCAGTATACCACCAGCAGGCCAATGGCGGCATACGGCAGCACGGTGCCCAGGTAGGTAATGTAGCGCGGCGGGGTTTTCCCCTCCGGGAAAATGAGAAACGGGAGAAAGCGCGTCAGCATGGTGCCCAGCACGACAACCAAAATCGTGATAATACTTTGTGTGGTGGTCATTCGGCAGCCTCCTCCCCAACCTTTTTGCGCTCCAGCGTAAAGCAGAGGATGATCAGCGCCATTGCCGGTAGGATGAAATTGCCACTGCCAAACAGCAGCAGGCAAAGCAGGGAACACCCCAGCCCTGTAAGGGCGGCACGATGGTGGCTGGCATCCTCCTCCCACTGCTGCATAAACATCACCACAAAAAGCGCGGTCATCACAAATTCAATGCCCGTTGTATCAAAGTGTAATACGTACCCCAGCAGCGCGCCAAGCGTTGCGCCGCAAACCCAATAGATTTGGTTGAGCAGGGTAACAAAAAACATAAACCAGCCCGCATCCACACCGGGGGGCGGCGGCACGGTGTAATTGATGGTAAACGATTCATCGCACATCCCAAAAATCAGGTAAAGCTTTTTCTTGCCGGTGTTTTTGTAGCGCGATAACATCGAGATGCCGTAGAACAGGTGCCGGGCATTTACCATCAGCGTCAGCAAAAACGCATACAGCGGGTTAAAGGCCGATAACAGCAGGTTCACGGTGACAAACTCCATGGAACCGGCAAAGATAAAGCAGCTCATCAGCATCGGGTAAATGAAAGAAAACCCCTTGCTGCGCATCAAAAACCCGTAGGACATCCCCAAAAAAAGAAAGCCGATGCAAATGGGCAGGGTGTGCGGCAGCGCCGCCTTGAAGGCATTTGCTTTCACGTTTTGCGGTGCGGCTTTTGGTGCCCCTTCCGGCGCTACTTCTGCTGCCATTTCCGGCACCGCTTGTGGTGCTACTTCCGGCGCGGCCCCCGGCGTGGTTTCTGTCACCCTCTCCGGCACCGCTTGCGGTGCGGCGGCTATTTCAACTTGCTTATTTTTCATTCACGAAATCCTTCTCCCCTATGGTGCGTACACCCGCAGATGCCCTGGCAATTCTTTTGCCCGGCAAACCAAACGTGCCTTTGGCAGCATTTATTTTACCACATTTTTAAAAGGGTGGGAATAGCAGCTTGCAGGTTTGCCACAGGGGTGTAAAAAGCAGGCTTGCACAAACGGTTTGCGCTGTTTTAAATAAACACTTTGAAGAACAGATGGCAGCGCACAAATCCCCACTGTAACAAAAACGGCCTGCGCCCTGCTATGTGCAGGGGGGCAGGCCGTTCAGGCTGTTTAAAACACCAAATTCACTTTTTGGAGAATCCGCGTGGTTCCCGTGGTGCTTTTGTTATGCCAAAGGATGCAAAGGCAAACCCACGGCGCACTTACGCCCACAAAGAAAGCTGTTCCTTATATTTTTCGGTATAAATTTTTTCGATGGAGGCGGCATCGTTGGCTTCCAGCTCCGCCATCATAGCCGCGTAGGCGGATTCTACCTCGGCATCCGAGGCGGCGTAAACCATCTTGGAGAAGCCCTGGTCCATAATATCGTTCAGCTTTTGTTCAACCAAAGCTTCCGGTGTGCCACCAAGGGGGCCGATGCTATCGTAAGGGGCGGTATCCCAAACCGAGTTTGCCATGGAAATGCGGGCGTGCTCCATCGGTTTGCCGGGGTTATATTTGCCTACCAGGTCGTAGGGGGTGCCATCGGTGCCAAAGCCGTTCTTGATGGTCCAGTTCCATTTGCGGATGCCGGTCTTTTCCGAGTAGCCGCTCCAATCCTCGCGGAAACCGGGCAGTACATCCTCGTTGGGGGTGTGCTTGCCGTTTTGCATCGTCCAGTTGGTGCCCTCAACACCCCACATCAGCAGATACTGGCCTTCCTCGCTGGCCAGGAAATTGAGGAACTTGATGGTTTCCTCGGGGTGCTTGTTGGTGGCGGTGATGCCAATGGCATCCCAGCCGAGGGAGCTGCGGGGGCTGTAGGTCGTTTTATCCGGGTCAACCCCATCAGCTACAACCTTGAACATATAAAATTGCTTGTCGGTGTCCGCCCCCTCATCGGTGATGAACAGGCCGTTGGCGGTGTTGGGCATACCGCCGTTGCAGGCAAACACTGTGCCGCTGGCAAGCTTTTGCTCAAACATATCGGTTTTGTTGACGGCCCATTCCCGGTCCAGCAGGCCGTCACGGTACAGGCTGTTGATGAATTTGACCATGTTCAGGTACTGTGGGTCCCGCACCGAAAGCGAGATATTATGGTCGGCATCCTCATAATAATTTTTCATGCCGTACATACCGCGGAAGGTACTCATCACGGTTTCCATGTACTCGCCGTTGATGGTGAAGGGCGTTGTGGGCTGGCCGTTAATTTCGGGGTATTTCTCCTGGAACTTTTTCAAAAGCTCCACAAATTCACTCTGGGTAAACGGCTCGCCGCTCTCCACCTTATCGCCGTAGCCCAGCTCCTTCAGGATGTCGAGCCGCATATTGATGCCGCGGTCAGGGTCGGGGTCCAAGCCGTACCAGTTGTTCAGGTAGTAGTTTTGGCCATCCATATAGCGGCTTTTGTTCAGTACATCGCCATACATCGTTTGAATGTCGGGGCCGTACTGGTCAATCAAATCGTTCAGCGGCAACAGCGCGCCGGCTGCAATGTATTTGTTGACGATATCGCTGCGCCGGTCCATCAGCACAATGTCCGGCAGATCGCCGCCGGAAAGCATCAGGGCCAGCTTTTCTTCCGGGTTGCCGGTGGGCTGCTGAATCTCAATCTTCACGCCCGTGCGCTTGGTAATCTCCTCGGCAACAGGGTCGGTAAATTCAGCACCGATGTTTTTGTCAAAAAAGGTCAGGGTGATTGGCTCGGCGGGGGTTTCTGTGGTGGCGGAGGCGGCAGAGGACGCATCCGTGGCGGGGGAGGCAGCGGCACTCCCGGCGGCACCCCCGGCACCGCACCCGGTCAGGGCCAGGGCTAGGGTTAGCCCGGTGGCGATAGCGCGGTTCAGAACATTCTTCTTTTTCATCTTTCGCTCCTTTTGTAAATGTATTGTAGCGCCAAACGAGCCGGTTGGCAATCGGCCCGTATCAACCTTAGAACATGGAAGCGGGCAAAAACGGCTTGTTGAGCTCCAACAGTTCATCGCACATTTTCACGATATCACCGATGGAAAGTTCCGCAGAGGTGTGTGGGTCCAGCATGGCCGCCTGGTAAACATGTTCCCGCTTGCCGGTCAGCCCCGCCTCAATGGTAAGCATCTGCATATTGATGTTGGTGCGGTTGAGGGCTGCGCACTGCTGGGGCAGCGCCCCAAAGCGGATGGGCTGGATGCCGTTGCCATCCACCAGGCAGGGTACCTCCACGCAGGCATCCTCCGGCAGGTTGCTGATCAGGTGGCCGGTGTTCTGCACGTTGCCGTTAATCTCATAGGGGATGTTGGTTTCAATGGCCTCCAAAATGTGGGAGGCATACTCGCGGCTGCGTACATGGGTCAGGGTGTTATCGTGAATCATGGCGTTTACCTGCGCCCAATATTCGGCCTTGCCGTTGCCCCAGTTTTTGTAGCCGTTGGTGGGCAGGTGGTATTGCTCTTTCAGCTCCGGGTAGTTCCGCTTGTGGTAGTAGGGCACATACTCCGAGCCGTGGGAGCTGGATTCGGTAACATAATAGCCGAACATCTTCATAAATTCATAGCGCACCATGTCATCGTGGGGCTCTGTGCGGGCGGCGGCCCGGCGGCGTACCTCGGGGTAAATATCCTCCCCGTTGCGGTAAAGCTCCAGCATCCACGCCTGGTGGTTGATGCCACCAATTTTCCAGCGCAGGCCATCGGTGGGCATCCCCAGCCCCTCCAGCAGTTCCTTGGCGCACACCTGCACGCTGTGGCACAGGCCAACGCAGCGGATGCCCGAGGCCCGCTGTACCGCACCGCTTACGATGCACATGGGGTTGGTGTAGTTCAGCAGCAGTGCATCCGGGCACACCTCCTCCATATCGCGGGCAATGCCAAGCATCACGGGGATGGCCCGCAGCCCGCGGAACAGCCCGCCCACGCCCAGGGTATCGGCCACGGTCTGCTCCAGGCCGTATTTCTGCGGAATCTCAAAATCCGCGATGATGTAGGGGTCATAGGCCCCCGGCGCAATGGCGTTGATGACGTAGTTTGCGCCGCGCAGTGCCTCCCGCCGGTCGGTGGTGGCCATGATGGTGGCCTGGCTGCCCAAATTTTCATCCAGCTTTTTTAGCAGCTGCTCGGATTGACGGAGCTTTTGTTCATCAATGTCGAACAGCGCCACGGTGCAGCCTTTGAGCGCCGGGGACATCAGGCAATCCCCCAGCACATTTTTGCAGAAGATGGAGCTGCCTGCGCCCATAAACGTGATTTTTGCCATAAACATTCTCCTTGTTGTATCGTTATATTTTTAAACTTTGCTTCAATCTTTGACGGAACCAACCATCATGCCGGAGATAAAATATTTTTGCACCAGCGGGTACACCATCACGATGGGCAGCGTGGCGACCATGGTAACCGTCATACGGATGCTCTCACTGGATACCGGCAGCCGTTTGGCCGAGGCCGCCATCTGCTGCGCCTGCGAGAGCATCCCGCCGGTTTGGTACTGGTTGAGAATTTTAACCAGCACCGAGGAAAGCGTTTTGAGGTTTTGGCTGCTTGTGTAGATGTAGGAATCGTACCAGGAGTTCCAGTGATAAATGGCCGAGAACATGATGACGGTGGCCAGCACCGGCACACAGATGGGCAGAATAACGCGCAGGAAAATAACAAGGTCGTTGGCACCGTCGATGCGGGCAGATTCCTCCAGTTCCCGTGGCAGGCCCTCCATGTAGGTGCGGATTAACATCATCCAAAAGATGTTGACAAGGTCGGGCAGGATGAACACCCAAAAGTTATCCAGCAGCCCCAGCGAGCGGATGACCATGTATTTCGGAATCATGCCGCCGCTGAACATCATGGTGAAAACGAAGAAAAAGTTTATTGCCCGCTTGCCCACAAGGCCGTTGCGGCTCAACCCATAGGCAAGCATTGCAATAATTATTACGCTGAAGGGCACCCCCACCACCGTGCGCAATAGCGTTATGCCCAGGGAGCCGATAATCTCGGGGTCTTTTAGCACGGTGATGTAGCTATCAAAGGTTGGCGCGCGCGGCCACAGCGCCACACCACCCCGCAGGGTATCGCTCGCCTCGTTGATGGACAGTACAAAAATATTCCAAAATGGTAAAAATGTAATTAGGAACAGCAGGCTGAGCATCCCATATACAAAAACTTTGCCTGCAATATTCCAAGCCTTCTCTTTTGCGGTCATTGCAATCGCTTCTCCTTTCCTTGTGCTACCGGTTAAAATAGGTGGCTGTTTTCGGTTTTTTTGGCGAGTGCGTTCGCACCGCTGACCAAAATAAGCGCCACCACGGATTTGAAAAGCCCGACTGCCGTTGCGTAGGAGTACATTCCGTTTTGGATACCGTAGCGGAACGAGTAGGTATCAATAACATCGGAAAATTCCCGCGTCATGCTGTTCCCCAGCAGGAAAAATTGGTCGAAGCCGGTGTTGAGTAAGTCCCCGATGGAAAGTATCATCATAATAATGATGGTTGGCTTGATGGCGGGCAGCAAAATGTGCCAAATCTGCTTGATGCGGCTGGCACCATCCACCTGTGCGGCCTCGAAAAGCTCCGGGTTGACCGCGGTGATGGCAGCCAGGTAAATGATGGAGTTGTAGCCCATATCCTTCCAGGTGTTGGATACCGCCACAATCCCCCAAAAATATTTGCCCTGCTGCAAAAACGGGATACTCTCCTTGATGATGTGCAGGTTTAGCAACAGTTGGTTGATGGCCCCGCCGGAGGAAAGCAACGTGGTGATGATGTTGGCCGCGATGACCCAGGAAACAAAATAGGGCAGGTAGGAGGCCGTTTGCACAATCTTTTTAAAGTGGACGTTGCGCACCTCGTTCATCAAAATGGCAATGAACACCGGCACCACAAACTTCATGGAAAGGGTCAGCACGCTGGATACCAGGGTGTTGCGCATCACGCGGAAAAAGTCTTGCCCGGAGAAAAAGTATTTGAACCACTGTAGCCCAACAAACTCGCTGGTAAACAGGCGGTGCCAAAAATCCCCCAGGGCCAGCTTGAAATCCACAAAGGCCATGTACAGCCCGGCCAGCGGCGCGTAGCAAAACAGCAGCGCCCAAATGATGGCCGGCAGCATCAGCAGGTAGATGTATCGCTGGCGATACATCTGCTGTAGCAATTTTTTAGGGGCTTCCATTTTGCGCTTGGGCACCTTTACAGCGGTATTCACGGCTGCACCTCCATGTCGTTCGTTTTTTGTAAAATGGTTAATTTGTTGTGCAAACTTCATAGTATCTTTGCTCTATTTCAATCATAACTGGCTTTGTTCCACAAATCCATACCTGCTTTTACCGATTTATGCCTCAAAAGAACGGTGGTGGCGTGCCCTGCCAATTTTTGATTGCAAACCAAGTTTCTACCACCTATAATGTGGTTAGGCCGCCAACCGGCGGCGGAAAGGGGCGCGCGCAATGTATCGCTTGGTGCTGGTAGATGATGAATACCTGGAGCTGGAAATGCTGCAAAACCATGTGGATTGGGCAGCTTTGGGCTTTGCGGTTGTGGGCACCGCTAAAAACGGGCAGGCCGCGCTTGCCTTGTGTGAAGCGCTGGCCCCGGATGTGGTGATTACCGATATCAAGATGCCGATTATGGATGGGGTGGAGTTTGCCAAGCGCCTGTACGCCAAAGGCGGCAAAACCAAAATTGTATTTTTGAGCGGCTACAATCAGTTCGACTATCTGCGGGCAGCCTTCCAGGTGGAGGCCATCGATTATCTTTTAAAGCCGCTTGATTTGGAGGAGCTGCCGCCCTTAATGGAAACCGTGCGCCAGCGGTGCGGCAAGGAAGCTGAAAATGCCGATACGGCCCGTGCGGCGGCTACCGAGTTTTTGCGCCGGGCGATTTTGGGCGGCCCGGCGGAAGCCGAGGCACTTTTGGCCCAGTGCCGGGCGTTCACGGGCGATGCGGCGGCCGATACGTTTTATGTGGCGGTAGCGGTGATTGGCGAGTATGCGCTGTGGGATGGCGACCCGGAGGAGGGGCAGGGCATTATTGCCCGCAGCCGTGCCGAGATTGCCGCCCTGGCGGCACAGTACCATGCCGGGGTGCTGCCGGTGCAGGAGCATACCGACCTACTGCTTGGCACGGCGCCCATCACCCCCGCCCCGCGGGATTGGTGCGAGGCCGACCGTGGCCTGTGGGCCAATATTATCTGCCGCCAAAGCGCCGTTTGTGCGGCGGAGATACCCGCCGTATACGCCCGGCTGAATAGCCTGCGCCACTGGTGGGTGACGCATTACGATACCCGCCCGGTTTTGTATGAGGATGAAATTCTGAACATCTGCCATGCCGAGGAAAGCGCCGCCGCCCTGCCCACGCTCGATATCCATATGCTGCTGCAATACCTGCAAACCGGTGATTTGGATGCAACGGACCATTGGGTGCTGCAATACTACGCGGGGGCATCGGCGGCGGGTAGCCACGCCAACACGGTGAACCTGTTCGATTTTTTGTACGAGAATTTGATTTTGCCCAACCGCGCCTTGCGGGATGCCATGGAGGAAAAGGCCGGCCTTTACGCCCGCCTGTTCAAAATAGAAAGCCTGGCTGTGCTGGAAAATGCCGTTTGCCGCTATTTGCACAAGCTGGCGGCGGCCCTGGCCCAAACCCAAGGCGACCCCTCCCAGATGATTGTGGAGAACATCCGCGCGTACATCCGCAAAAATTACGACCAACAGCTTACCATCGAAAAATTGGTCGAGAAATTCTATTTTTCCCCCAACTATCTGCGCTCGGTGTTCAAAAAATACGAGGGCCGCACCGTGCTGGAGTTTATCACCGAGGTGCGCCTGCAAAAAGCAGAGGCCCTATTGCGCGACCCACAGCAGCGTGTTTCGCAAATTTCCGCGCAGGTTGGGTACAGCAACCCATCCTACTTCTGCCTGCTGTTTGCCAAGCGCTATGGCCTTACCCCCAACCAATACCGCACCCGGCTGGTTGGGCCGGGTAGAACGGAAGAATAATGCTGAAAAAATTAAAACAGGCATTCAATGATATTTCTTTGCGCACCAAGCTGCTGGTGTTGCTGTTTATTGCGGGCATTTTGCCGCTGTTTTTTGCACTGCTGTACAATTTCTATGTTTCCCGTACCCAACTGCTGAAGCAAGCCTACGAAACACTCGATGCCGGTAACCGCCAGATTGCCACCAACATCGACGACCAATTTTCCTCGGTGCTGCAAACGGCCTCGGTTCTCTCGCAGGATTTTACGCTGCTGGATGCCATCTCGCGCCGCTACACCACCGATTATGATTATGTAAAAGCCTATCAATACATCGACCATACGTTCTATAACGTGCTTTCCACCAACACAAAAATCAGCAACCTTTGCGTTTATACCGGCAACCGCACCCTGCCCTCGGATGGGCTGTTTATCTACCATTTGCAGGATGCTGCCGGTGCTGATTTGGCCTGGCTGCGGGCCGAGCGCCCCGGCGTTCGCAGTGTGGTGTTCCACGGCGTACAGGTTGGGCGCAAAAACGAGAATGTAATCTCCCTGGGCTGTGTGCTGGGCCTCTATGACCGAGATTACCCCCAGGGCTACCTGGTGATTGATTTGAAGGAGAGCGCACTCTACGCGCTTTATGAAACAGAAGCGCCCGAAAACACCATCTATGTGGTGGATGACGCGGGCAACATCCAAAGCACGCGGGATAAAACGCTGTTGGCCCAGCCCCTTGCCGCCGTGGCCGGGTTGGATGCTATTCCGGAGGAAAGCGGCGTTCACCTGCAACGGGTGGGCGGGCAAAAAGCGTTGGTGGTCGTCAACGATTTACTCAACGGTTGGCGGGTTGTCACGGTGGCCCCGGTGGCGGCAATCTATGGGCGGGTATCCCAGGCCACCGCCTCCACACTGCTGGTGGGCGGGCTTTGCCTGCTGGTTGCCTTTGTGCTGATTCTTTACATTTCGCACTATTTTTCATCGCGCTTCCGCCAAATGAACGAGCAGATTGCCCGTATTGAAAATAACGATTTTCAGGTGGCCGCCTACGCGGCCGGCAAGGATGAAATCGGCCGCTTGCAGGCCGCGCTGGGCAAGATGGCCGCCACGCTGGAGGAAGCCATCAACGAAACCTACATCAAGGAGGTTCAGCGCAAGGATGCCGAGCTGACCTTGCTGCAAAGCCAAATCAACCCGCACCTTTTGTACAATTCCCTCGCGGGCATCACCTCGCTGGCCCTGAGCGGGCGCAGCGCCGAGGTGGTGGATTTCACCCGGCATCTTTCACAGTTTTATAAAACCAGCCTGAACCGGGGCAAGCGGGTTGTGCCCATCCGCGAGGAAATTGAGATTACCAAGCACTATATTGCCATACAAAACACCCGCTTTCGGGGGATGTTTCATTTTTCCTGGTGCGTGGATCAAACACTTTTGGAGCATTACACCCTCAAGCTGGTGCTACAGCCCTTTGTGGAAAACATCGTCAACCATGCCGTCAAGGACGATGATGCCCCCCTGGAGGCAAGCGTGACCATTCGGTGGGAGAAAGAAGATATCCTGTTTGTGCTCAAGGACGAGGGCGCAGGCATCCCGCCGGATAAGCTGGCCCTGCTGCTGGACCCGCAGCACACCACCGGGTATGGGCTAATCAATGTCAACGACCGTATCAAGCTACACTACGGCGCCGCGTATGGCGTCACCCTAGAAAGTGTGCTGGGGCAGGGCACCACCGCCACCATCCGCATCCCCGGCAATTCCACGGCGGAATCATAATATAAAAAGGAGTTTTACAATGGCTATTTTAAGCGAAAAACAGGGGCATTTGTTTACCCTCCACACCGCCCATGCCACCTACCAAATGCAGGTTGGCCCGCTGGGGTGGCTGCTGCACAACTACGATGGGGCCAAAATCGAAGGGCAAGATTTATCGTATCTCGTTCGCCCGCAGGACCGTGCCTACGCCCCCAACCCGGCGGATGCCGGGGGCGACCGCACCCTCTCGCCCGATACATTGCCGATGGAATATTCCACCTTTGGCCTGGGCGATTTCCGGGAAAGCTGCCTGGATGTGCGCCATGCCGATGGCAGTGTGGGCGTGGATTTGCGCTACAAGGCCCACCGCATCATCCCCGGCAAGCCGGCGCTGGCCGGTCTGCCTGCTAGCTACGGCACGGCGGGCGAGGTGGACACCCTGGAGATTGATTTGGCCGATACCGCCGGCACCGTGCTGGTCACACTAAGCTACGCGGTTTTTGCCGAGGATGATGTGATTGCGCGGTCGGCCAAAATCACCAACACGTCCAAAACGCCGGTCACCTTGACCCGTGCGCTCTCGCTCTGCCTGGATTCTCAGCAACCGGCCGCGCGGGATGTAATGACCTTTTATGGCCGCCACATGGGTGAAAAGCAGGTGGCGCGCACCCCGCTGCGCCACGGCAAAATCCGGGTGGATAGCGTGCGCGGTGCATCCAGCCCGCAGCAAAGCCCCTTTGTAATCCTGTGTGATGCCGCCGCCACCGAAACGGTGGGGGAATGCAAGGCGTTTTCTTTTGTGTACAGCGGCAGCTTTTTGGCGCAGGCCGAGCTGGACCAGGCGGAGCAGCTGCGGCTGGTGATGGGCATCCACCCGCAGAATTTCAGCTGGCAGCTTGCCCCGGGGGAAGCCTTTCAAACGCCCGAAGTTCTCTGCTGTTTCAGTGAATGCGGGTTCGATGCACTCTCCAACCGGCTGCACCGCTTTCAGCTTGCGCACCTGATGCGGGGCGAATGGCGGAAAAAGCGCTGCCCGGTGCTGGTCAACAACTGGGAGGCCACCTACTTTGATTTTGACGAGGCTAAGCTGCTGAAGCTGGCCAAGGAGGCCAAAGCGCTGGGCATTGAGATGCTGGTGCTGGACGATGGTTGGTTTGGCCGGCGCAACGATGATACCACCAGCCTGGGCGACTGGTTTGTGAACCGAGAAAAGCTGCCCGAAGGGATTGCGGGGCTGGGGGCGGCGCTGCACGGCATGGGGATGCAGTTCGGGCTGTGGTTTGAGCCGGAGATGATTTCGCCCGACAGCGATTTGATGCGCCCCCACCCCGATTGGGCGCTGCGGTTGCCCGGCCGCCCGCTGACAACTAGCCGCGCCCAGTGTGTGCTGGATATGAGCCGCCCGGATGTGCAGGACTATTTGTATGACGCCATCCGCGCGGTGGTGGAGGATGGCCAGCTGGATTACATCAAGTGGGATATGAACCGCCACATTGCCGAAAGTTGGTCGGCCCTGCTGCCGCCGGAGCGCCAGGGCGAGCTGCGCCACCGCTATATGCTGGGCCTTTATGCGCTGCTGGAACGCCTGCTGGCGCGCTTCCCGCATCTGTTGCTCGAAAGCTGCGCCAGCGGCGGCGGCCGGTTTGATGCCGGTATGCTCTACTACTCGCCGCAAATTTGGGGCAGTGATAACACCGATGCCATTGACCGCCTCAAAATCCAGTACGGCAACTCCTTCGCGTTCCCCATCAAAAGCGTGGGCAGCCATGTTTCGGTTTGCCCCAACCACCAAACCGGGCGGGTTACCCCGTTTGCCACCCGCGCCGCGGTTGCCATGTCGGGCAGCTTTGGGTACGAGATGGATTTGACCACGCTGACGGCGGAGGAAAAGGCCGAGGTGCGCCGCCAGGTTGAATATTTTAAGGCACACCACGCGCTCTTCCAGCTCGGCAGCTACCACCGCCTGACCAACGCCCAAACGGACGACCGTTTTACCGCGTGGATGTCCGTCGCGCCAGATAAGCGGCAGGCCATCGTCACCGTGGTGCAACGGTACCCCCTGGCAAACGGGCCCATCCAGTCGGTGCGCCTGCGCGGGCTTGACCCGGCGCTGACCTACTGCGATGCCGAGGGGCACGCCTTTACCGGCAGCGCCCTGATGAACGCCGGCCTGCTCCTCCCGCCGATAGCGGGGGAGTACGGCACCGTGCTTTTTGAATTCAACGCGCTTTTTGAACTCGGCGCGGAAAATTAGAAATCAAATGATAAAGCAGGCAACACATCCAACCGTAAATCACCCGTAGCGCGGCCCCATTGCCGCACGGGCAACAAAAATCCTCCGGCCTATGCCGGAGGATTTTTGTTGTTAAGAATGGGAAATGCGGCTTGCCGTTTTGGCGCGCTCACTGCATTTGGTGGGGGAAACCGGCGCTGTCAGCTCAAGGTGGTTGCCCTCGGTATCCTCAAATTCACACACCCAGTTGGCACCAATCTTTTTTAGTGGAAATACCAGGTTTAGCCCAAGTATTTTCTGTTGTAGCTGGCCAACAGTTTCAACCTGAATACTTGGCAGGCAGCTGTTTCCGTAGCGGTGCTTTTCCTGCATCTTTTCAAATGCAAAAAGGCCCAGCCGAAATCCATGGATATCAAACACGCTATAAATAGCATCCCGAACGGCCGGCGGCCGCTCAAAAAACGCTTGGTAAAATTGAACCGCTCGGTTCATATCCCTTACACATAAATAGAGGGATTTGATTTCCATCTTCATAAAACAACCTTCCTCCCATTTTGGTGGGGTGGCATTTTTGCGTTGGTGCATAAAAAATAAAAAAGTAGTAGAAACGATAGGGGAGGGCACAGGCAGCGGTTATACCGAAGTTTTGGCTTTACCCGCGGGTACGTATCGCGTGAAGTTTGCCTTAAATAGTTTCCAAAATTGGGTGCTGATTTGAATAGTATGGACGGTAGCGTTTGTCAATTCTATTTCCTACCCAATTCCTGAAAAGGCACCGAATTCTTGCATCGTGTCGTTCATTCCTTTTTCCTGTGTGCGGTAATAATTGTAAAGCTATAGGCGTTCACCGTTATAACGGAATCCTGCACCGTCACATACCAGTTTTTCCCTTTCCGTTCCAGGGTAGCATCCTGCCCTATGATTTTTGATTTGCACCATTCCACAACATCATCTGTATCGAATGACAAATTCTTTTTTATTCTGGCCACACCCAATTCTGTTGTGTGTACTTTTTCTATATTTCTAATCAGTTCGTTTTCCATCGGAAACCTCCCTACAAATTCCAGTTTACCGCGCTGTTCGTAAAATATAAAGAACCTAATGTGAAATATAGCACGATTTTCCACAAAAAAACAGACCTATTTTTGGCCCAGAGGAAAATAGCTCTGCTTATTTGAGTCAATAGTACAAAATAGATGCAGGGAGAGTGGGCTTAAATAATTTGGTTTTATATAATCAGCTCCGCTATAGCTTTTTTCCAATATGCTTCAGGAATATGAGGCCATTCACAGTATCCAATATCTTGCTTGCATAATGCCATAGCTCTTGCGAGTACTGTACCATGTGCTATTTCACCCGTTCTCAATAGGTTTATAGTTACGGCACACCAACCAGGGGCTTTCTCACTTAATCCCGATTGATATAAATCTTCTATCACCTTATCTACGTCATAATCTTGGTTTACAAATGTATAGTTCCAGTTGCCGTTTCCGCTATCTAATATCAAAAATTGCGCTTTCCCTTTTCCGTGCAAGGATACACCAACAGATCCTGGATTAAGTACCAGTTTCTCCTTGCGCTCGATTCTCTCTTTAATATGCGTATGTCCACACAAAATAATAGAATTTTGAGTTTGTTCCATAATTGCAAATGTTTTTTGACTATTTGGTAATAGTTTTTCATTGGCACTGTTTGGAGAACCATGACAGATTGTTATGGTGGGATATCCTGGAAGGTTTATATCATCTACATATGGTAGTCTTTTAAAAAAATCGATGTCTTTTGTTGTTAAATTTTTATATGTATAATAAAGGGAACCTGTTGTAGAATCTTGTTCCTTCCACCCTGTTTCTCCATTGGCTTGATAATCAATCCAATAATCCTCCTTATTGCCCCTGACAAAATAACATTCATACGTGTTCTTCAAGTTATAGATTATCTCCATGGTTTTTTGTGGAAAAGCTAATTCACCTACATAATCACCCAAAAAGACATATTTTTCTATACCTATATTTTTTGAATAGGCAAGGCATCTTTCTAATGCCACATAATTGCCATGAATATCGGATAATACAGCTATCTTCATGTTTCCCCCAATTCCAATAAAATATAAATAATTTTTACCCCAATCATAGATAAAAAACAAAAGGGCTGTTGCAGCAAATTTTTGACGTGAATACGTCAAATGGCATCTGCGATCGACCCTTTTTGTAATGATGATGGAAAATGGCTTTTTGCGGTTACGGAAGATTATGCGCATACTCTCCAATTATTTTTTCTTTGCGATAAGCAGAAAACGATGTATCCTTCCCTTGACATAACCGCGTTTTTCCAATATATCCTGTGCAACATATAATTCATTCAAGCATTTATCTACTGTAAATCCAGGGAATTCCCATTCAATGATGTGAGCGAACCATACGAGCGCACCAACATCATAAAAACGAATCGGTCGAAAAGCTTCCTGTGACTGTAAAATAGTAAAGCCCATTTCCGTGAATTTTTGCAATACCTTGCTTAAGTACAACTCTGGAAATGGGACATCAACATTGCGCAACAGCAAATCAACCAATTCTCGGTCATTTTCTGCACCGACTTGTTCGGTAATAAAGAAACCGTTTGGCTTTAGCACTCTGTATAATTCTGCAATATTGAAATCTCCGTGGCGGTTGATGACGATATCAAAAGAATTTGTGGGGAATGGAAGCGTGCCGCTTGCATTCGCTTCTCTGAACGCAATTCCGAGTGGCTTGATGGTTTCTTGACAAAGCAAGACATTGGGCGGATATGCTTCAGTTGCACTGGTTTTACAAAATGGATGATGAAGAGAAAGCAGAAACTCCCCACCGCCAGTATCAAGATCAAGTAAATCATGTTCTGGTTTTAGATATTCCCTTACCAACTTTTCATAGTCCCATGGAAGGTCGTTTTCTTCCTCGTATCTTCCGTGAATATGTGAAAAGTCCCAACCGTGAATATGAGCAACTTTTTCTTCTTCCAACCATTGCTGTTTTAATAGAATTTTATTCATGATAACTACTCCTTATCGTATAAATATTATAATGCTTTCGATAGGGTGCAGTTAACTGATAACATATAAGAATGACATCTCGATACAATCTGCTATCAGATTTACAACTGCACCGAGTAGTTACCTCGCATTAGCCTTGTCATGCGTTCACCCCCTTTTCATGCCTACGCATTAGATAAATAATCTTACATATAATATAACATAATCTCCGCAAAAAAACAGACCTGCTTTCCGATTAAGGAAAATGCAGGTCTGTTTTAATGGTCGGAGTGACGGGATTTGAACCCACGGCCTCTTGGTCCCGAACCAAGCGCGCTACCAACTGCGCTACACCCCGATAAGATAAAAAAACGCAGCAGCATCTGCTGCTGCGCTTTTTATGGTTGGGGATGAGAGAATCGAACTCCCACGAGCGGAGTCAGAGTCCGCCGCACTACCATTATGCGAATCCCCAGTATGTTGCAGGGCTAGGCCCTCAACGCTTAACTATTATACCCATTCATGCTGGGTTTGTCAACCTCTTTTTTACAGGTTTTTGGCGCTTTTTGGCGGCGCTGCAAATCTGGCGTTGGTAGCACAAAAAACGCCGCTCTCCCGCGGGGGAGAACGGCGTTTGTCAGCGCGTTTGAGTGGTTTTATTAGAAGGTAAAGGGAATGCCGCAGGCGTACAGGTAGTACATCCGCAGGTTATCGCCAAATTGGCTGCTCAAATCCGGGTGCTCGTTGCGGTAGCTGTACACATTAAAGCTGGAAATACCCTGGCGGCCCTCGTTCATGCCACTGTTCACAAAATGGGCAATCAGGGCGTTGGGGTCGGTGCCCAGCACGGCAACAAGGTCCGGGTAGGTGGCGGCATAGTAGCGGTAGTCGTACACGTTGGCGTAGTTGTTGCCGTTGTACCAGGTAGTGCCGCTGTTGTTGTTGTAGTTATAGTTGTTGGTGGGCGCGGTGTAGGTGTAGCCGCCCAAGCCCGAAACATAGCTGGTGCTTATATAGCCTTCGTAGTTGCCATAATAGGAGTGTGCCCAGCCGTTGCTGTAGCTATCTACCCCAATCACGCTGCCCGCCGGCACCACAATGTAGGCGCCGTAGTTGGTGCCAGGGCCGCTGCGCAGGTTCACATCCGCCGTAACGGTATGGTCTTGAATGGGGTTATCGTTATAGCTGTTGCTAACATAGTTGTTGTTGGGCGCAGGCGCGTAGCCGCCCAGATATTTGGTGGCGATCCAACCTTGGGTGTTGTTGTACTCAACGTTGCTCCAGCCGTTGTCGTTTTGGATAATGTAAACGCTGCTGCCAACCGGCACCACGCAAATTTTTTCGTACTGGGTGCCGGGGCCAATGCGCATATTCACATTGCCGTTGGTTTGCTGTACATCGTTGGCAAAGGCGGAGGTAACAAACAGGCAAAACACCGCTGCCATGGTGGCAAACGTGATGAGCATTTTTTGTTTCATCTTCATGGGGAACAACTCCTTTTTCTTTTTACGTTCTTTTCGCTTCGGGCGGGTATGCAAATACCCGGATGGCGGGGGCCGGGGCTACCCGGGGGCTCTACGCAGATGCTCCCGGGGGTCTACCCAATGTTCTATAAGCTTCGCCGCTACTTCCCTAGTTTATTCTATTATAACATGATGCCGGGCACCCTACAAGCAGGCTGGGGGGGCAGTTTGTGCGCATTTTGGCGCGTTTTCGCGGTTGTGCCTGCGGGGCAGGGGCGGCGCGCGGGTTGGCGGGCCGTTTTTTGCCCCGCAGGCGGCAACGCAAGAATTGACAAAATGCCCTGCGCGGAGTAAAGTTGGTATAGAAAGAAATGGTAAGAAATGCCAAACAGCGGCCATAAAAAACGGCACACAAGGCATGGCAAAAACACCGGCGGCGGGGCGCTGCCATCAAGAAATGGAGGGTAAAATTATGACGATTCGTGTGGGCATCCTAACTTCCGGCGGCGATTGCCCCGGCCTGAACGCTACCATACGCGGTGTGGCCAAGGCGCTCTACCAGCGCATGGGCGATAAAGTGGAGCTGGTGGGGGTGCTGAACGGCTACGATGGGCTGATCAGCGGCAACTATCGGGAGATGAAGCAGGACGAATTTTCCGGCATACTGACCCGTGGCGGCACCATTTTGGGCACCAAGCGCACCCCCTTTAAAATGATGCGGGTGGTGGGGGACGATAAGGTGGACAAGGTTTCCGCCATGAAAAAAACCTACAAGTCCGCCAAGCTGGATTGCCTGCTTTGCCTGGGCGGCAACGGCACCCACAAAACCGCCAATATGTTGAGTCAGGAGGGCTTAAACATCATCGGCCTGCCCAAAACCATCGACAACGATATCTACGGCACCGATGTGACCTTCGGGTTCCACAGTGCGGTGGATATTGCCACCGATGTGATTGACCGCATCCACACCACCGCCGGCAGCCACAGCCGGGTGATGTGCATTGAAATTATGGGCAACAAGGCGGGCTGGCTGACCCTGTATTCCGGCGTTGCGGGGGGCGCGGATATTATCTTGATTCCCGAGCATCCCTACGACATTAAAAAGGTGGCCGCCGCCGTTGAGCGCCGCCGCCAGGATGGGCGGAACTTCTCGATTTTGGCGGTGGCCGAGGGCGCGCTCTCTCTGGAGGAGGCCAAGCAAAAGCGGAAGGAATGGTCTGCCGCCCGCGCCGAGGCGGGCTACACCACCGCCACCAACCGAATTGCAAAGGAAATTGAGGCCATGACCGGGGCCGAAACACGCATCTGCGTGCCGGGCCATATGCAGCGGGGCGGCTCGCCCTCTGCCTACGACCGGGTGCTGGCAACCCAGTTTGGGGCCTACGCGGCGGGCCTGGTGGCCGATTCTCACTATGGGGTGACGGTTGCCATGGTCAATGGCCGGGTGCAGGCCAACCCCCTGGCCGATATTGCCGGGCTGACCCGCAGCGTGCCGGACGATTGCGATATGCTGAACGTGGCGCGCAGCATGGGCATCAGCTTGGGGTAATTGCCGGGTAGCACCCTGCCGTGTTGCTGCATTGCTGCTTTGCCGTGTTGCAACAACAAACAAGATGCCCCGGGCCGGAAAGCTTGCCACGCCCGGCAAAACGGAGGAAGTGCAAGATGCTGGAGGTTTGTTTTAGCGATTCTGTGAAGGGTGCGCTGGCCGTGGCACAGCACGGCGAGGATGAAATGGGCGGCGCTACGTCCTTCACCGTGATAACCGACAAAAAGGGGCCATTTGCCGCCCTTGCCAAGGCTTTTTACAAGAAAAAGGCCATGCGGGACTACAACAAAAGGCAGGCGGAACTGCAACCGCAGGCCGTTGCCCTGGGCGGCGAACAGAAAGATTTGGTGGGCCTTTCCTTTGGGCTTTCCGAGGGGGATATTCAAGCGCCCATTTGCAGCCAGAGCTGCCCGCGCAAGGCGTGTGTGGCGCAGGCTTTCTCGTTTGACCGATACAACGATGCCGCGGAATTGCAGGATGCAGCCGAGCCGTTTTGGCAAGCCTGCATCCAGGATTTGGAAAAGCTGCAAGCCGCGCCGGCCAGCGTTAGAATTTGGCTGGATGCCACGCCGGATGCGCAGTGCGGGCTGCTGTTTGTGGCGGATTTGCTACAGGGCACCGATACCGAGATGCGCCTGGTAGAGCTGCCCCAAACCGTGCAACAGCCGGACGGCCTCACCGTGCGCTACCGCGGCTGGGGCGAGGTGGAACCGCTGTTGATGGGCACCTTTTTGGATAGAGAACGGGTGCTGGATGCGCAAGAAAGAGAGCGCCTGGCGCGCCGGTGGCAAACGCTAAAAGCTGAAAACGCACCCCTGCGGGTGGTGGAAAACGGCGAGGTTATCAGCACAGAACTGTGCTATTATGATGATGCGATACGCAAAGCATTCCCGCAAGACACCTGCAACATTGCAAACATCATCGGGCGCGCTTTGGGCAACCAAGAGGTTCCAACCGGCGATGTTTTTGTTGCCAAAAGGCTGCAAGCCTTTATAGAAAGCGGCGAGCTTGCCGTTACCAAAAACAGCACCGATGGATTTTACAAAACGGTTGTGCGGGTTGCAAAATAAACGGTTCTGCGTAAAAAAATAATGCCGATAGGTGCAATGGCTGCCATGGGTGTAGGAACTAGAATAAACACAGTAAATATAAACTATAGCGCGCAGGCCCCCAAACGTTGCAACGTTTGGGGGCCTGCGCTGTGTGGGCTTGTCGCTTGTAAAGCTTGGTGCGCAAGGGCTTACGGGATAGATTTATCGTGCTTCATCAGGGCTTCGTGCCGCTGAATGGCGGCCCTTGCGTTCGGGATGGAAACCAGCAAGAAGTGGTAGAGAACCTCAATGATGGAAATGGCAGAGATGCGGGAAAATGCGTATTCCGCCGTGGTCAAAAGCTGCTCCCGGTTGGAGGAAATCATCCGGTAATCTGCCAACGCGGCAAGGGGGGCGCTACGGTCACAGGTAATCAGAATGATGGGGACACCGTTGGCCCGCGCTGTTTCGGCAATTTGATACAACCGGCGAGATTTGCCCGAGTTGGAGATGATCAGCAGGGCATCCTGCGGGGTCAACGTCAGGGCAAAAGCCGCCAGCTTTTCCGATATTTCGGAGGTGACACAGCGGATGCCAAGCTGGTTGAATTTGAAAGCGGCATCCATGGCGACAGGGATGGTGTTGCCCACGGCGGCAACCTGCACAATGTTGGCGCTGCGCAGCACGCCAAGAATATCCGTAAGGTTTTCGGGGGAGATGGCGCCGATGGTGGCGTTCAGCTCCCCAATTTTGTTGGCCAAAATATTTTGCAGTGATTGCGCAATGTTATCAAGGCTTATCTCGCTGGATATTTCGGGGGCCTGCTGCTGCTCCATCACATCGCGGGCGAGGGCAAGCTGGAAGGCGCGGTAATTGTCAAACGAAAGCTTTTTGCAGAATCGGGTCACGGTTGCCTCGGAGGTACCGCTTGCCTTTGCCAGCTCCGCCGAGGTCATATCCACGGCGGCTTCCCGGTGGGCCAAGATATAATCGGCAATGCGCTTTTCCGCACTGAAAAATTGAATGCCGGAGCAAAGCGAGGTCAGCACGCTGCTTCCCGGTTCGATCATGGGGGAAAGCCTCCTTTACATGGCCGTAGCCATCCAAAATGGTTTTATTGCTTTTGAGTGTAGCACACGCAAGAACGTTTTGCAAAAAAAAAGTGGGGTTTCGAACGAAAAATGTCAAAACGCACAAAGTGGAGGCCAAAAGATTGTCACGCAAGAAAGAAAATATCATGCAAAACTATATTTACAAAAGAAAATCGTCATTGTATAATCAAGGTAAAGTTGCAACGAGGATAAAAACATCAAACGACCCACACAAAAAGGAGGAAAAAACCATGGCAAAAGCGGACGTAAGCCAAATGGCACCACAAATTATTGCGGGCTTTGGCGGTAAAGAAAACATGGCAAGCATCAACCACTGCGCAACGCGGTTGCGCGTCAATGTGAACGATATCGAGAAGGTGGACCAGGCAGCGCTCAAAAAAGTGAAGGGTGTTATTGCACTGGATATCCGCAATGGGGAAGTGCAGGTAATTGTAGGGCCAATCATTGAGGATCTCTACCTAGCAGTTGAAAAGGCGGCTGGGGGCGGCGGCAAGGTGGCTGAAGCCAAACAGGGCAAGAAAACCCCGTCGGAAATTTTTGGCGGTTTTTTGATGATGATGGCGGGCATCCTTAGCCCCATCATCCCGGCGCTGATTGCTTCGGGCCTGCTTTCCACCGTGCTAACCGTTATGACGCTGGTGCTCAAGGTGGATGCAACCACCAGCCCCACCTACGCCATCCTTTACAATCTATCCCAAACGGTATTCTACTTCCTGCCGGTGCTGGTTGCCTACACGGCGGCCAAAAAGTTTGATACCGAGCCAATTTTGGCAGCGGTGCTGGCCTGCTTCCTGCTTTACCCGGGTTGGGTGGAAGCGGCGGCGCAGGGCGGCTTTACCAGCTACTTTGGGTTGCCGGTGCTGCGCACCACCTATAACGGTGCCGTTATCCAAATCATCCTCTCAGTTTTTGTGATGGCGTGGTTGGATCGGCTGCTGAAGCGCATTATCCCGGAAGCTGCCCGCCATTTCCTAAAACCGTTTTTGTTGCTGCTGCTCATGTCGGTCATCACCCTGACCGTTACAGGCCCGCTTGGCGGCCTGTTTACCGATTATATCTACGCAGGCGTTACCGCGGTGCGCAACGTTGCGCCCTGGGCGGGCGTACCGGTCATCATCTTGCTTTCCACCACCATTGGCCTGGTGGCCCCCGGCTTCCACCTGGCCCTAATCCCCATTGCAACGGCCAGCCTTGCGGCAGTCGGCTATGACGATTTGATTAATATTTGGTTTTTCTGCTGCACCATCACGCCGGGCTTTATCTCCCTTGCCGTTGCGCTGCGCAGCAAAAACAGCACCCTGCGCCAAATTGCCTTCCCGGCCAGCCTTTCGGCACTGCTGGGCGGTATTTCTGAGCCGACCACTTATGGCATCTGCTACAAAATGGTCAAGCCCTATTATGCCTATTTTATCACCGCGCTCAGCACCGGCGTTCTGGCAGGGCTACTCAACCTAAAATGCTATGCCTTTGGGGGCTACTCGCTCACAAACATTCTGCTTTACCTTGGGCCAAACCTGGATACCGCCAACTTCCGCAATGCGGTTATCCTGGTGGCGTACATGGCGGTTATGTCTTTTGTGACGGTTAACTTGATTGGCTTTGATGATTCCGTGTATAATGAGGATGAGGAAGCCGAAAAACTGGTATAAGAAAGCCAAAGGAGGCTACGCACCATGCGTTTGTATGAGAAAACCCTTGTGGCAGAGATACGGAACCGGCAATACGATAAAACGGTGGACGGGGTGCAGGTTTTGTTTAAGCCTGTGCCGGATGCCGAACCTGCACATCTTGACCCACGCCTGCTGCGGGTGATTCAAGAGAAGCAAAAACTATTTGCAGGCCGTGCCAAGAGGGGATGGTGCCTCTCTGGTGAGCGGTACCGCCCTGATAAAATTACATACGATTTGACCGAAACGCCGGTGGATTGTGAAGAACGGTTGATTTCCATACAGGGTAACCATAAAATTGACCTGTATATCTACCGTGCACAAAATGCCGCTGCCGGTTGCCCTATCTTGGTTTACCTGCACGGCGGCGGGTTTACCGCGGGGGACATCCACCTATTTGGTTGCCAAATGAAGCTGATTGCCGAGCAATCGGGCGCGGTGGTGCTATTCCCCGAATACCGCCTTGCACCGGAGAACCCGTTCCCCGCCGCAATCGAGGATGGGTGGGGTACGGTAGAATGGGCGTACAAAAACGCCGCAGCCCTAGGGGCCGACCCCGCTAAGCTGATGGTGGCGGGCGATAGCGCCGGCGGCTCCCTGACCAACGCCTGTGTTTTGCAGGATACGGCGGGCATCATCAAAAAAATTATGGGGATATACCCTGCGTGGGATATGAGCGATTACCGCACCCAGGCGGCCTATACCTGGTGCTACGATGCCTACGACATTGTGGAGGAAGAAAAAGCGCTGGCCTATAGCCGCATCGACCGCATCAAAAGCGGGATAGAGAACGACCCGGAAAGCAGCAACAGCTTGTACTTGCAAGGCAAAACATCCACCAAAGACCCATTGGTATCGGCGCTGTTTGCCGGTGACGAGGCACTGAAAAGATTCCCCGAGACGATTATTGTTTCGGCGGAGTACGATTATCTGCGCCCTAGTAGCGAGTATGCGGCAAAAAAACTGCAATCGCTGGGGGTACCGGTGCGCTCCATCCGCTATTGCGGCTGCGACCATGGCTTTTTGGATATGCTTGGCACCATCGTACAATCGGAGGAGCTTTGCCTGACCATTGCGGACGAACTAAAAAAATGTAAGGCGGCGGATAGAGCATGATTGTTACGGTAACGATGAACCCGGCGGTGGATAAAACGGCGGCGGTGGATGCGCTGGTGCCCCATACCCTGCACCGGCTGGCGTGCGTGGTGCGGGATGCGGGCGGCAAGGGAATCAATGTTTCCAAAACCATTGTGGCCTTGGGGGGCAACAGCATTGCCACCGGCTTTTTGGCGGGGGATACCGGCGCGGCCATTGCCAAAAGCCTGGATGGCTTGCCGGGCATCACGCCGGACTTTTTGGAGTTGGCGGGGGAATCCCGCACCAACCTGAAGCTGGTGGAGCCGGACGGCGCACTGACCGAATTTAACGAGGAAGGCCCCGAGATAGCGGCGGCAGATAGGCAGCGCCTGGCGGCCAAGCTGGCGGGCTATGCGGCACCGGGGGTGCTGTTTGTGCTGGCGGGCAGCGCGGGGCGCAGCGCCCCGCCCGAAAGCTACCGCAGCCTGATTGCGGCGGTACACGCCAAGGGGGGCAAGGTGTTTTTGGATGCCGATGGCGCACAGTTTGCCAATGCGCTGGCGGCAAAGCCCGATATCATCAAGCCGAACGCCTTTGAGCTTTGCCAGTATTTTGGGCGGCAGCAGGCGGATACGCCCGCCCTTGTGAAAATGGGCCGGGAGCTGAACCGGCAGGGCGTGGGGCTGGTGTGCATCTCGCTGGGGGCGCAGGGCGCGCTGTTTGTGGCGGGGGCGCAAACCCTTCGCGCGCCGGGGCTGCGGGTGGATTGCCGCTCCAGCGTGGGCGCGGGGGATGCCATGGTGGCGGCCATCGCCTACGGGCTGGATGGCGGCCTGCCCCTGCCGGAATGCCTGCGCCTGGCCATGGCCACCAGCGCGGCAGCCTGCACCACCGTAGGCACCAAGCCGCCCGAGCGGCGCATGGTGGAAGCCCTGCTGCCGCAGGCGGAAATTGTGGCGATGGCGATAGAATAAAGCATAAACCGCAAACCATAAAATAAAGTGGGTGCCTGCTGCATTGCAGGCACCCACTTTTTGTATGGGGGATAAAATGGGCCGGCTTTGGCGGCGATTTTACGGTTCTTTTTCAGGGGTTACTGGTACAAAATCAGGGCAATCATCTCAATCGGCTCTTCGCCCAGGCAGGCAATGCCGTGCCCTTCGCCGCAGGGGCAGATGGCGACATCCCCCGGGTGAATTTCGGTCAGGGTGCCATTATCGTTGTAGCGGCCATGCCCGGATAGGATGTAATACAGTTCCTCGTCCCCTTGGTGAATGTGGTAGCCAATCTCGGCACCGGGGTAAACGGTGGTATGGCCGAACACCCGGCCCTTGTTGTTCAGCTCGGCATCGCTGTTGGCCAGGCTGCGCACGGTAATTTCGCCCACGCCGTTAAACGGGGCGGGCTTGCGGATGGTGGTTTTTTCGTTGTTTCTGCGTATCATAAAAACAATCCTTTCATTGACAAAAAAATGGCAAGTAAGGGGAGAATACAAGTGAGGGAAGAATAAAGCTTTAAAATATTTCAAGAAAACGCAATCGATTGCATATATACTACACCCAAAACGCAATCAACGCAACTGCGCAAGCTGCACAGAAAAATAGGCGGAAAACTAGGCATAACGGCAAGCAATGCCGTCAGATAAAGGAAATTACGAGAAAAACGAGAGAGAATATCATAAAAAACGAGCAAAAAACTAGCAAAGAAAAAATAGTGGTTGCAATTTGTTGCAGAGGAGGGGTATAATACCGATAATGGTTCCCCGACTTTGGCAAAATTTACCTGTTTTGCCGGGCGGGAACGATAGATTTAGGATGTGAGAAATTTGACGATCTATGATATCGCCAAGCTGGCAGGGGTATCGGCCAGCTCGGTTTCCCGCGTTATCAACGGCAAGCCGGGGGTCAACAAGGGCAAACGGGAAAAAATTGAGGAGCTGCTTCGCCAGCACAACTATAAGCCCGATTTAAACGCCCGCAGCCTGGTGATGCAGGCCAACCATACCATTGCCATTTTGATTGATAACCTTGTTTACCCACGCCACCGTGGTGGCATTAGCATGGTGGAGGATGAACTGACCCACCGGGGCTACAACTGTGTGGTAAAATACATTCCAGCGGGCGAAAATACCATGGAAGCCTGCATGGCCGAGCTGGCCGGCCAGCACCTAGAGGGGATTGTTTGCTTTGGCCCCTCCTTCCGAAACCATGAAAAAGTGCGCAGTGCAGTATCCCAACACCAGCCCCACACGCCGGTGGTGCTTGTCAACCATATGGGGGGCGTGGGGCTGGATAATGTGTACAGCGTGGGGGCCAACGAACGGGAAGGCTTTACCCGCTGTGTGGAGCTGCTGGCAAGCCGGGGCAGAAAAGAAATCGCCTTGCTCCTAGATAGTGACCGCGTCAGTGCTTCCACCATACAAGAAGGTTTTGAACAGGGCATCGACAAATTTCAAAAAGTGCGGGGGATGGTGTACACCGATATCCCGCTTTCACTGGAGGGCGGCGTGGAGGCGGTGCGCCGCATTTTGCGGGAGCACCCCCGCTTGGATGGGCTGATTTGCGCCAACGATTTGATTGCCATTGGCGCAATGAATGAACTGCTGGACCAAGGCATCCGGGTGCCGGAACAAATTTCAATCATTGGGGAGGAAAATTCGCTTTACTGTGAGATTTGCCGCCCCAAGCTATCCTCCCTGGATACCATGCTGAACAGCCTGATGCTGATGGCTGTGCGCACCCTGCGCGATGCCATAGAAGGGCGAGAAACCAGCCATTCCATCACGCTTTCCTGCGATATTGTGGAGCGTGGCACCACCTGATACCCCGTGTTGCCTTTTGAAAAATAAAAAGTGAAAGCGCCTCTGCTGTTGCCGATTGGTAATAGCAGAGGCGCTTTTTTGGCAAGATAAAAAATGAATTCGATTGCAATTTTTCCTGCACTACAAAATCAAGCAAACAGCCTTGTTACTGTACAATATAGACAAAAGTGATTTGTAAAATAAAGATGTTGTGATGAAAATGCTTGCACGTACTTGTATTTCAAGCGAAACCGTGCTAGGATTGCAACATGAAATATCGGCAATCGATTGCAGCTTGTGAGGGAAAGATATTTCGCGGATATAGTGAAACGAGCAAGGAAACGAGCAAACGGAATTTGAATGATTTGAAGGAGAAATAACAATGTCTAGCCCCAAAACACTGAAACAAATCCTGGCAGAAAGCAAGCAATGCTTTTTGGTGCCCTGTGTGTACGACTGTGCATCCGCCCGTGCGGTGGAGATGTGCAACTTCCCGGTGATGCTCCTGAGCGGCGGCGAGGTTTCCATCAGCCGCAACGGCGTGATTGATTACGGGTTCACCAACCTGACCGATTTGGAGGAGGTCATCAGCCGGGTGACGGAAACCACCTCCATCCCCCTGATTGCGGATATTGAGGATGGCTTTGGCGGCCCGTTGGCTGTCTACCGTGCGGCCAAGCGGCTGGCTGCCGCAGGCGCAGCCGCCATCCAGCTGGAAGATTCGGCCGATATGGAGGATACCACCGCCATTTTGCCCCGCAATAAGTACATGGCCAAGGTTCGCGCAGCGCTGGAAGCCTTGCAGGGAACCAATTGCCTGCTGATTGCCCGCAGCAATGCCGACCCTGCCGACCCTGCCCAGATGCAGGAGGGCTGCGAACGGTTGCAGGAAGCAATTGAAATTGGCAAGGCCCAGGGCCAGATGGTAATTGCCATGATGGTGCTGGTGGGCAGCACCCAGCAGGCCGCCGAGATGGCAAAAATTGTGACCGGCCCCAAAATTTTTGCCGATGTGCGGGCCTACAAGGATGCCGATGGCAAGTATAAGCCCAGCGTTACCATGGAGGAACTAAGCCCGCTGGGGTTTGTGATGTGCAGCAGCCACTACACCATGAAGGCTGCCATGGAGGGGATGCTAGAGCATGGCCTGCAAAACTACGCCAACCAAAGCGTGGCATACACCTTTGCCACCGCGCCGGCCTCGGGCATTGAAAGCTTTTCGGCTTCCGGCTTGTACGACCCGCAAGCCTACCTGCAACTTGAAAATAAGTTTACCAACGGCGATAAGGCCTACACCATTGTGGGCCACCAGGTAGAGGATTACCCCAGCGATAAATTCCGCGTTGTGCCGATTGAACACCGCCTGTAAGGCGTTTACCCAACAAAAATGGGAAGGAGCCACGATATGATCCCTTATATTTTGACAACTGAAAAAAAGGTGAGCGCCGCCGCACGGCTGCGCGGGCTGCTGCGGGATAAAAAGGTGCGCATTGTGCCGGAGCTGTACGATTGCCTTTCGGCCAAGGCGGCGGAGATGAACGGCTTTGAGGTAATTATGGTTTCCAGCGGGGACCTTGCCTGCGGCATGACCGGTATCCCTGACCTGCAATTGCTTTCGATTGACGATTTTGTGCGTGCGACCGAGCAAATTACCCGCATGACCCCCATGCCCCTGATTATTGACGCGGACGATGGCTTTGGCTTGGGGCGGGCGCTCAATGCCCAATACGGCTGTATGCGCATCATGCAGGCGGGGGCTGCCGGTGTGCTGGTTACCGATACGGCAGAGCTTGGCCGCAAGGGCCAGCTTTCAATACCCGATGCCTGCCTGCGGTTTGCAGCCGCCCGCGCCGGGTTGGATGCCAACGGGATGGATGGCTTTTTGATTGGCCGGTGCGATAGCAATTTGGAAGCCGAGCTGGACGAAACCGTGGCACGCTGCAAGGCCTACATTGATGCCGGGGTGGATATGCTTTGCATTTTGTGGATGCACAAGATTCCGGGTAGGGAAAAAAAGCTGGCCCTGTGCCGCCAACTGAAGGCTGGGCTGGATGCACTGGGCGGCAAATACGTAGATTTCCCAATGTGGTACCCGGATCTGTGCGGCAAAGCCCACGACCCCGGCGAGGTAACCATGCAGGATTTGGCCGAGCTGGAAAGCTACAAGCTGGTAGGCGTGCATTACTCGGCCCATGCGGCCATGCTGGCCATGCTGGATGTTGGCCGCCATATTTTAAAGGAACAGAACAACGACTACGTTGACCACCACTTTGATGATACCGGCTACAAAACCTTTACCACCATGAGTATGTTTGGCCTGACCGATAACGCTTGGGTGGAGGCAGAAAACGCCTTTGTGCGCGAACCACAGGATTCGGTTGCCCAGCGCAACGCCGATTATTTTGTAAAACCGGACGATGTTCATAACCCGGATGAAAAATAAAAAAGCATAAATCGCCATAAAAAGAAGGAACAAAACGAAAAAGGAGAAATTACCATGAAAAAGACCCTGACGGCCCTTTTGGCGGCAACCATGGCAGTGGGCACCCTGGCCGGCTGCGCGGCCACCGCCACCAGTAGCACCACCACCTCCACCGCGGCATCCTCCACCGCATCCTCCACGGAATCCTCCGCCGAAAGCGCTTCCTCTGCCGCTTCGGGCGAAACCATTAAAATTGGCGTGCTGACCGACCGTTCCTCCGCTGCCGCAGCAACCGTTACCTGGGCGGAAGCCGGTGCCATTTTGGCGCTGGACGAAGCAAACGCCGAGGGCGGCCTGAACGGCACCCCCTTTGAGCTGGTTTACCGCGATACCGCCAGCGATTCGGCCAACGTGGCCCAAAAGGCAACCGAGCTGGTGAACGAGGGCTGCATTGCCATCCTTGGCCCAAAATCGGACGGCGAGGCCCCCACCGGCGCAACCTGGGCGGACGAGAACAAGTTCCCCATGGTAACGCCCTGCACCATGAACACCCGCGTTACCATTGAAAATGCCTCCGACTATCTGTTCTCCTGCGGGTTTGTTGCCTGGCCCATCGCCAAAATGAACGCCAAATATGCTGCCGACCAGGGCTATTCCAGCGCCTTCTTTATCGGCAACGATGGCGGTGCCTCGGGCGATAGCCGCGACTTTTTCTACCGTGAACTGGGCGATGGCTTTGCAAACCTTGGCTCCAACCAGGTTTCCAGCAACTCCACCGAGTTTTCTACCATCATCTCCTCGGTGGTGGGCAAAAACCCCAATGTAATCATCGGCGCGGTGGCCGGGCCGAACTTTGTATCGCTTGTAAACCAGGGCCAGCAGTTTGGCCTGTGGGAAATGTGCGATTATCTGGGTTGGTATACCTGCGATTCCACCAACACCACCTCCCTGGCACAGGCGGGCAACTACCCCTACGGCAAGGTACACGGGGTGGATTTGTGGCCCTTCTGGATGGACGAAATTGAGGGCAATGCCGAGTTTGTGCAGGCGTATTCGGATATTGGCAAGGAATACTATAACCAAGAAATTTACCCCTCCGACATGGGCTACACCTGGTACGTGGGCATCAAGGCTATCGTCGAGGCTGCCCGCACCACCGCCGATGACCTTAGCGCCGCTGCCATGACCGAAGCCCTTAGCACCGTGCATTTTAGCACCCTGTATGGCGACGACCTCTATTTCCGCGATTTTGACCATGTGATGGCCCACGCCTACTACTATGTGACGGCGGTGGAGGATACCACCGGCAAATGGGACATCCCGGTGGGCGATGTTTACGCCGTTTATAAAGGCGATGAAATGCTGCCCAGCAAGGAAGAAATGCAAAGCTATGCGGCCGAGATGGGGTACGCATTTAAAGATTTAAGCTAAAAAATTCAGCGTGTAACGTACAAGGCACGGCCATAAAAGGAACTTAGCGGCAGGCAGAACCCCTGCCTGCCGCTAAGTTTTGGCGGTGCAACACAACCAGAAGCGAGGGATATCGATGACTCTGCCATTCTTTTTTCAAACGCTGATTTCCGGCGTAAGCAACGGTATGGTATCGTATTTGATGATTGCCGGTGTGTCGCTGATTATGAGCGGCATGAATATGGTCAACTTTGGCCAGGGCGCGTTTTATGTTTTGGGTACCTACCTAACCTATACCATTGCCAGCAAAACCGGGTTTTTGCCCGCGCTGATTTTGGTGCCCCTGGCGGTAGCCGTGATTGGCTATTTTGTGGAAAAAGCCACCCGCCCCTTGTTCGGCAAAGATATGCTGTACATTATGCTGCTAACCTACGGCGTGGCCTATATGCTCTGCGATATGATGGTAATGATTTGGGGCTATAGCATCCGCCTGTTGACCCTGCCCAAGTTCTTAAACGGCAGCATCCGAATGTTCGGCATCAACTTCCCCGTTTACTACCTGTTCGAGATTGTGATATCCGGCATCATCGCGTTTGCGTTCTGGTTCATGATCAACAAAACCAAGCTGGGTATGTTGACCCGGGCCATCATCAGCGACCGTTCGATGGTTGCCAACCTTGGTGTCAACGTCAACTCCATGTTCAGCGTTCTGTTTATGATCGGCATCGGCATTGCGGGGCTGGGCGGTGTGCTGAACGCACCCATCACCGGCATGAGCCCGAAGGAAGGGCTATCGGTTTTTGGCAACGTTATGCCCATCCTGTGCATTGGTGGGCTGCGCAATATGGATGGCTGCCTGCCCGCCGCGCTATTGGTGGGGTTGGTCAACGCATTCGGGGCCATTTTCCTGCCACAGTACTACAACCTGCTGCCTGCGGCGCTGATGGTAATTTGTATGTTCCTGCGCCCGCAGGGAATCTTTACCAAGAAGGAGGCGCGCTGATATGAAGGCCTTCAAAGCATTATCCAAAATCAAGCGCGATGCCATTGTGGGTGCAATTACGGTGGCAGCCATCTTCTTATACTCCTTGTTTGCGTCCGATTCGGTGCTGGATTTTATGAGCCGGATGGTTATTATGATGCTGTTTGCCTCGGCCCTCAACATTATTTTGGGGTTTGGCGGGCTGCGCCCGCTGGGCATGGCAACCTATTTTGGAATGGGCTCCTACAGCTATGTGCTCCTTTGCGTTCGGGGTGGGGTGGCAAAACCCCTGGCCATTGTGCTGGCAATTGCAATATCCATGGGTATTTCGCTGTTTATTAACCTGCTTTGCCTGCGCGCCAACGACGATTTAACCTTTGCCTTTGTAAGCATGGGCATCAACACACTTTTGTTTACCATGGTGTACAAAATCCCTTATGTCGGCTCGGATACCGGGCTTACCGGCAATGTGCGGTTGGCCTTTGCCAACGGTGCAAGGGGCAACTTCTACCTCAGCTTTGGGGTTTGCATTGTTTGCATCGTGCTGATTTACCTGTTTTTCCACAGCCCGTTTGCAACGGTTCTCAAGGGCAGCCGCGAAAACCTGGAGCGGTTGACCTTTGTGGGGATGAACACCACCAACGTGCGGCTGTGCGCCTGCATGGTATCCAGCTTTTTTGTAACGGTGGCGGGCATTTTGTACGCTATGCGCAACATGGGGGCGTTCCCGGTCATGTTCTCCACCAACACTTCTACCGAAGGGCTGATTATGTGCCTGATTGGCGGTATGTACAGCTTCTTTGGGCCAATTTTGGGGGCGGTCATCGTTACCTTTATCTCCACCCAGGTTTCCATTGTTACCAACTACTACCAGTTTGTGCTGGGGGCCATCATTGTGCTGTGTGTGTTGTTCCTGCAAGGCGGCCTGCTGCGCGACAAAGCCGCTCTTGATTTGGACGAGCGGAAAAAATCCAAAACAGAGGGGGCGGCAAAAAAATGAGCGAGCCAATTTTACAGGTGGAACACCTTAACCGCTATTTTGGCGCATTGCACGCCACCCGGGATGTTTCCTTTACGGTACCGCAAGGGCAGATACGGGCCATCATCGGGCCAAACGGTGCGGGTAAATCGACCCTGATGGATTTGATTACCAACCGCACCACCCCTACCAGTGGCAAAGTGGTTTTTCAAGGGATGGATATCACCGGCATGGCACCCCACAAAATTGTCCATAAAGGGATGACCAAGTGCTTCCAAATTTCCAAGCTGTTCAATGCGCTGACGGTGTACGAAAATGTGCAAATTGCCCGCATTGAAATGAACCGCAAAACCTTCAGCCTGCTGCCGGTGCGGGATACCTATCTTAAGGCGGAAGTGGTGGAATGCCTGCGCCTGGTGGGCCTGCAAGATAAAATGAACGAGGTGGCGGCCTATCTTTCCTACGGCGACCAACGCCGGTTGGATATTGCCATCGCCCTGGCCATGGACCCCAAGCTGCTGATTTTGGATGAGCCTGCCGCCGGCGTTGCCCGGGAGGAAGCCTACACCCTCATGCAGCTGATACGGGACCTTGCCGCCAAGCGGGATATGACCATTTTGTTTATTGAGCATGATATGGATATTGTTTTTAACTATGCCGATGAAATTTCGGTTCTGCGGGATGGCGCGCTGATTGCCAGCGGCACCCCCGAGGAAATTAAAAACAATGCCTACGTGCAGGAAGCATACCTGGGAGGTGGCGTATCATGATTTTGCAGCTAGAGGATGTACACGCCTATTACGACAAAAGCCATATCCTGAATGGCGTAAGCCTGGGCGTGGAGGAGGGAACCTCCGTCTGCCTGCTGGGGCGCAACGGCGTGGGCAAATCTACCACCATGAAAACCATTATGGGGATGCTAAACCCCAAGGAGCATTGCAAAACCGAGGGGAAAATCTACTTTGACGGCAAGGCGCTTGTGGGGATGCAAAGCCATGCCATTGCCCGGCTGGGCATTGCCTACGTGCCCCAGGGCCGCCATATTTTCCCCACCTTAACCACCGA
>JAQUSS010000127.1 GCA_028710135.1 Gemmiger sp.
AACCCGATTTCTATCAGAACGTGGCGCGGGCCCGCAGGGGTGCCGCGCCATTCTATTAGAGGTGCTTTATGCGTATCGAGAGTGACAAAACAGCCGACCAACAGCTTGGCACACGGCCCATACCGGCGTTGATTGCCCGGTTGGCGGTACCTTCCATTGCGGCACAGCTCATCAACGTGCTATACACAATTATCGACCGTATTTTTATCGGCAACATCCCCGATATTGGGGTTATGGCATTGACCGGGGTGGGGGTCACCTTCCCCATCATCACACTGATCAGCGCCTTTGCGGCCTTTGCCGGGCAAGGCAGTGCCTCGCTGGCTGCCATCCGCCTGGGCGCAGGCGACCGTGCCGGGGCAGAACAGATTTTGGGCAACGCCCTCACCCTCATTCTGCTGTTATCTGCCGGGCTAACCACCTTGTTCCGCCTCTTTAACCGCCCCCTTCTGTTTGCCTTTGGCGCATCGGCCAACACCATCGGCTATGCCCTAAGCTACCTGAACATCTACCTGCTGGGCACCCTGTTTGTACAGCTGACGCTGGGGCTCAATATGTTTATCGGCGCGCAAGGCCGCCCCGATGTTGCCATGCGCAGTGTGCTGGTTGGGGCCATTGTGCATATTGCGCTGGACCCTGTGATGATTTTTTGGGCCGGGTGGGGGGTGGCCGGCGCGGCTTGGTCCACCGTAATCTCCCAAGGGATCAGCGCTGCCTGGACTGTCCATTTTTTGGTTGGCCCAAAAACCAGCCTACGCATCCGCCTGAAAAACCTTCGCCCGCGCCGCAGCGTTCTTTCGCAAATTGCCCGCATGGGGCTGCCCCCCTTCTGTATGCAAAGCACCGATAGCCTTGTGAGCGCCGTTATGAACACCCAGCTCCTGTGCTATGGCGGGGATTTGGCGGTGGGGGTATATACCGTGCTGCAAAGTGTAATGCAGATGCTTACCCTGCCTGTTTCGGGGCTAACCCAGGGGGCGCAACCCATTGTCAGCTACAACTATGGCGCCCAAAACAACCGCCGTGCGCGGGATGCCTACTGGTGGATGCTGGGGCTTTCGCTTGCGGTTACCAGCCTGGGCTGCGCTTTGGCCATGCTGTTCCCCGGCTGGCTGGCGCGGCTTTTCACCCAAGACCCTGCCATGGTTGCCGCCTTGCGGGGGGCCATGCCCCTCTACTTTGCCGGCATTTGGGCCTTTGGGGCGCAGGCGGCCAGCCAAACCACCTTTATGGGGCTGGGGCAGGCGCGCATCAGCCTGTTTTTATCCCTTTTGCGCAAAGTATTTTTGATGGTACCACTCGCATTTTTGCTGCCCCGGCTCACCCACAGTGTAACGGGCATTTTTGCAGCCGAACCCATTGCCGATTTTGTTGCCAGCGCGGTCACCTTTGCGCTGTTTTTGCATCAGCTCCGGCGGTTATTGCCGGTGGAGGAACGATAACCCACACAAAACAACATAAAGGGTGTGCAGCGCTGCGCCAAGCAGCCTCTGCACACCCTTTTTGTATCTGAACACGCGGTCGCGCTCAACCGCCGAAGGTGATGGAATCCAGCTGGAAGGTGCCGGCCGCCGCGCCAACCCGCAGCGCCAGCTTGCCGGTTTCCGCCACAGTGTAGTGCAGCTCCTGCTTGCCCGCCTTGGCAACCAACGCGCAAATCTGCGGCGGTTGCCCGTTTTGTGTGAGTGTGATGGTGGCCGCCTGGGTGGCAAATACGCGCACCGTCAGCGTGCTGCCCGCCACCGCATGGTTTGCCGTGTAGCAGGCAAACTCCCCGGCGGATAATGTCAAGCCATAATCGTTCCAGATATGCCAGCCATCCCGCGCGCCCTGTGCGGCTTCGGGCGTGGGCTGCACCCGCATACCGGTATACTGGCGGTAGGCGTAGGGGCTGCTGCCCCCGCTTTTGCCTTGGTAGGATTGCCCTGCGCCGGGCAGCTCGTCAAAATCGCTACCGCGCAGGGTAAACGCCCCCTTGCGGAACACGGCGCTGTGCACCGCCGGGTGCGGCGTACAGTTTTCCAGCTTCATGTTTTCAAGGTAAGCATCCAGCAGCGCAATGGCCGTGGCCTTGGTGGGCTTAGGCCCGCCCTTGGTGTAGTTGACCAGTACCTCCCACCCATCCGGCCGGTTGACCGAGAAGGGGGATGTGCTGCTATCCATCTTTTTCCACGGCCACAGGTTGTAGCCAATATCCAGCGCGGTGGCCAAGGGGTACATGGCAGCGTACCACTCGTTCAGGTTTTCGCCGGTTTCCCCCAGCCAAAGCGGCACCTGCCATTGCTCCCGCAGTGCCAGGTAGGGGCGGTAGGCTTCCAGGTCGGGGGCCATGCCATAGCGGTGGAAATGGACAATCATGTTCTCATCGTACTTTTTATAGAAGATATCGTTTGCGGTGGCCCAGTGGTGCCCCTCGATGGAGAGCAGATGATTTTTATCCACCGCGCGAATAACCGCGGTGGCTTCCTCATAAAACTTGGCCAGTTGCGGCACAAGGTAATCCATATTGCGCCGCAGCGGGTCGGCTTCCTGGGGGCGAATCGGCTCGTTCAGCAGGTCGTAACCGCCCACGGCAGGTTCATCGGCGTAGCGCTGTGCCAGTTTTTCCCACAGTGCAAGCGCTTTGTTCCAATAATCCTTGTCCATCAACAGGCGGGGCAGGTTATCCAAGCTATCGTCAATGTTGGCGCCGGTTTGGCCGCCCGGGGCACCGTGCAAATCCAAAAAAGCGTAGAGGCCAGCCTCCTTACACCAACCGATGCAGGCATCCAGCAGGGCAAAGCCCTCCTCCTTCCACAGCAGCTCTTCCGGCTCATCCTCCATAAAAACGCGCCAGTTCATCGGGATGCGCACCGAATTGTAACCGCAGGCCGCCATCTCAAAAATATCAGCGCGGGTAACATAATTTTGGCGGAAGGCCTGCCAAAAATGGGCGGCGTAGGCACTGCCCGTCATATCCCGCACGGCGGCCTCAATTTTGCGGGGGCGGTCAAAGCTGGGGGCATCGCCCGAAAGCCACATATACCCCTCGCACAGAAGCCAGTTTCCTAATCCCCAGCCGGTTAGCAGCACCGCACCGTCATCATTGACCAGCTTGGTTCCCTGCGCGCGCAAAAAACCATGAATGTGATTTGTCGTCTGTTCCATTTCCTCTCCTTCATCAAAAAGGGACGGCGGTTAAAACTGCCGTCCCAAAATCAAGCCACCTTGGGTGCCTTAATAGTTTGCCATAAATTCATCGACCTGCTTTTGCAGCTCTGCCACAACCTTATCGTTCCCTGCGGCAGCCAGTTGGCTGGCAAGCTCGGCGCTGCCGCTTTCCATATCCACATAGCCGAGCTTCAAGGGGTCAAAATACTGCGACATTACATTGGTAACGGCAGCGTACTCGGCCTTGACGGCATCGGTGTTCATAACATAGGCGCGCAGGGGGTTGGCTTTCAGGTTGGACTGAATGCTATCGCGGATGCCGTTCAGCGATGCCGGCGACCCTGCATAGTCCTTTGTGAAATCGTTGGTGCGCAGGCCCCAAGTCCACGGGTCCAGGCTAAAGTTATCCGGGTCCAGCGGCTTAACGGTTCCATCGTCCTCAAACTGGTAGGTTTTGCCCTCAATGCCATAAACCAGCATATTGTACAGCTCCTGGTTGGTGCGAATGAGGTTTACAAATTGCAGCGCACGCTCGGGGTGCTTGGAGGATGCGGGGATGGCCATGGCATCCTGCATGGCGGAAAGTTCCTCGTTATATTCTACCATATTGTAGAAACGCCAATCCCATTCGGGGTGGCGCATATACTGCGCAACCCAGTTATCCATGCTGTGCGTGCCGGAGGCTGCTTTGCCGGTGGACATCATATCGCCATCCTGGTTGGCCAGCGCTGCCTTGGGCCAATAGCCCTTGGCGCCCCAATCCTGCATCATTTCCAGCATGGCCGGGGTACCTTCCCAGTCAAACTTGTTGAATACGGTAGGCTTTTCGGCATTCAAATCCACCCAATAGATGGATTTGGTGTTGCCGGTCAGCGGGTACAGGCCCTTGCTGAGCATATAGGTATCATCAATCTCGCTGCCGCCGGAGTAAACATCGGTGGCCTGCATGGTCGGCTCGTTGTCCACAATCGCCTGCATATAGGTGGCGTAATCGTCAAAGGTTTTGATATCGGGCAGGTTGTATTTTTCCATCAAATCGCCCCGCACAATGATGCCGAACGAGTTGTAGGTGGATTTGCCCGAGGGGATGGCGTAAACATGGCCATCGACCATCGCCGTTTTCTGGCCAACCTCGCTAATCTGCGCCCAGGCATCGGGGGCATACTGGGGCAGCAAATCGTCCAGCTGCATAAAGGCCCCTTTTTGTGCCTGCTGGTAAAAGTTTAGCCAGGTAGCGGTGTAGATAAGGTCGAACTCCTCGCCCGAGGAGAGCAGCAGCGGGTACTGCGTTTCATAGTCGCCCCAGCCGAGGAAATTCACCTTGAGGGTGGTGTTCATCTCCTCCGACAGCTTGGCGTTGAACGCATCCATCACCTCGCCGTGCAGGTTCGGCTCGCTGCCCAGCACGTAGATTGTCAGCTCCACAGGTTCGGAAAAATCTGCCCCCGATGCAGCCACACTGCTGGGCTCGGTGGCGGTGCTGGCGGCCGTGCTCGCCGCAGAGGATGCGGTGCCGGTTGCGCCACAGGCCGCCATCATGAAGGCCTGCGTCAGCGCAAGGCCCAAGGCAAGTGTCTTTTTCATTTTTTTCATAGCGTTCTCCTTTAGTTTTGTTATGAACATCATGCCCACCGTGGGCACAGAAAACATAAGGGTGGTTTACTCCTTGACGGCGCCAAGCGTGATGCCGCTGACAAAATACTTTTGTACAAAGGGGTATACCAGGATGATGGGCCCGATGGCGAGTGCCGCCATCGCCATACGCATGGATTGGCCAGGGATATCCACCATGCTAACGCTGGCATTGGAGGCCAGCTTGGCAAGTGCCACCGTGGAGGCCAGCATATCGTACAGCATATATTGCAGTGGGAATTTATCGCGGGTGGTGATGTAAAGCATTGCATTGTACCAGTCGTTCCAGTAATCCAGCACAATGAACAGCGCCACCGTCATCAGGCCACTTTTAACCAGCGGCAGGGCAAACTGCCAGTAAATGCGGAACTCGCCTGCGCCGTCAATCTTGCAGGATTCCACGATAGATTCCGGGATAGCGCTCATGTAATTGCGCATGATGAGCAGGTAGAAAATATTGACCATCAGCGGCAGAATGAGTGCCAGCAGGCTATCCTTCAAGTGCAGGTAGCGGATAAAAAACACGTAGGTTGAAACCATGCCGCCATTGAACAGTGTTGTGAAGTAAAAGAAAAACGAAAACTTGTTTCGGAACCGGAAGTATTTGCGGCTTAACACATAGGCCGCCATGGAGATGGCAACCAACGCGCCAAGGGTACCGGCCACCGTCACAAAAATGGTGACCCCATAGGCCCGCAGAATGGTAACCGGGTTTTTGAGCAAAATTTTGTAAGCCGCAAGCGAAAACTCCTTCGGGAAAAGGCTGAAGCCGTGCATCACAATCGAAGATTCGCTGGTGAATGAGCCGGAAACCAGCAGGATGAACGGAATCAGGCAGACAATCGCCATGGCTGTGAGAAACACACCACCTACCACATTGAACACAATGGTGGAGGCCGGTTTGCGTATTTTTATTGGAGCCGATGTGGTCGTTTTCATAGCAATCTTCTTTCTATATCATTTTTCCGTGCCATCGGCGCAAATGTGCCATGGCCGGCAAGCGCCCCCTTAGAACAGGGCGTTGTCCTTATCGACCTTGCGGACGATACCGTTTACCACAACGATAATCACGAAGCACAACAGCGATTGATAGAAGGTAGCGGCACTTGTCATGCCCAAATCGCCGCTGGTGACCAGCGAGCGGAAAACGAAGGTATCAATGACATCCGTGGCATTGTAAAGCTGCCCATTGTTGCCCACCACCTGGTAGAACATCTGGAAATCCCCGCGCAGGATGCGCCCTACCTGCATCAAAAGCATAATGCTGATGGTGGAACGGATGCCGGGTAGGGTGATATACAAAATTCTTTGCCACACATTCGCGCCATCGATATCCGCTGCCTCATAGCACTGGGCATCCAGGCCATTGATGGCGGAAATGTAAATGATGGAATAATACCCGGACCATTTCCAGCTATTAATCAGCATAATAATCCATTTCCAGGCACCGGGCATTGCGTAGACGTTGATGGCATCCTTGCCTATGGACGTCAAAAAATTGTTGAGGATGCCGGTTTCGTAATTAAAAATGCTGTACACAAAGGTACCGACAATAATCCAGGAGATAAAGTAGGGTAAAAAGATTAGCGATTGGGTAATACGCGTAAAGATGCGGGCCGACATCTCGGTGATGACGATGGCCAGCACAATCGCCAACCCCTGCGAGGTGATGATGTTGAGCAGGTTGAAGCCGATGGTGTTGAGTGTTACCCGCAGCCCGGCACCCGAGATGAAAAAGAACTTAAAATTTTCCAACCCGTTCCAGGGGCTACCAAAAACACCCAAATTGTAGTGGTAATCTTTAAAGGCCAGCACAAGGCCGCTCATTGGGATGTACAAAAACAGAATGGTCAGGACTGTCATAGGTGCCAGCATCAGGTACAGGGTAAGATCGCTGTGCCGCCTTTGTTTTTTTTGCAAGTTTAACTTTCGCATTTTTTCCCCTTTCTACCATTGAGCACACACGGTTGCTTTTTAGAG
>JAQUSS010000018.1 GCA_028710135.1 Gemmiger sp.
GCGGTAGCTCGATTCCCCGCTTTCCACCCGGCCACTATCAAACAGCGGGGCCGCAAACCCGGCTTCCCCGGCAATTTGCAGCCGGTAGGCCGGTTGGTACAGGTTGCGGCGGCTCCCCGCAAACTGCCACCCAAACAGCGGCAGCCCGCCAACCCCCACCGGCTCCTCCTGCCCGTCCATCCAAAGCTTTGTTATTTTCAGCATAGCGTTCCTCCTGCCGGGGCACCCGGCCATATGCGTTCTGCTCTACCGTTCAAAAATCCAAGTGCTTGGCCGTCACCGGCCCGTAGCCCTGCAATTGTATACAACAAACAGTCTAAAAGCAACGCCATTGCCCACGCAAATGCCGTTTGCCTTTAGACAGTTTTCTTCAGTATATCGCCGCATCGCGCGGCCTGTCAAACCCATACTTCACCCATGCGTCAGCGCCTGGCGCACGGCTTGCTGCCAACCCTTGTAAAGGGTTTGCCGCCGGGGCTCCGGCATGGCGGGGGTGTAGTGCTTGCGCTGCAGCCCGGTGTAACCGGCCGCCGGGTCGTACAACCCGCAGGCGCACCCGGCCGCGTAGGCCGCGCCAATGCCCGAAAGTTCCTGCAAATTCGGCACAGCCACCGTCACCCCGGCAATGTCGCTTTGGAACTGCATCAGGTAGGCGTTGGCAGTGGGGCCGCCGTCCACCCGCAGCTCGCGGGCGGCAAGGCCCGAATCCCGCGCCATGCAGCCCAGCAGGTCGGCTATTTGGTAGCCAATGCATTCCAGGCAAGCCTTCACAATCTCGGCCCGGCCGGTGGTGCGGGTCATGCCGGTCAACAGGGCCGTGGCCTCGCTGTCCCAATAGGGGGCACCCAACCCGGTAAAGGCGGGCACAAAATAGGTTTTATCGCCGGGGTCGGCGGCGCGGGCCAGGGCTTCGCTCTCGCTGTCCGCCGCAATCAGGGCCACGTTTTTGTGTAGCCAGGTAATCACCGCGCCGGTGTAGTTGAGGTTCCCCTCCAGCACATAATGTACCTGCCCGCCCAGCCCCCAGGCCAGGCTGGTAACCAGCCCGCCGCTGCTGTGGATGGCGCGGGTGCCGGTTTGCATCATCACGCTGGAGCCGGTGCCGTAGGTCGCCTTGATGCTGCCCGGCTCCCGGCAGTTTTGCCCCAGCAGCGCCGCGTGGGAATCCCCCAAAACGCCGCAGATGGGTATTGCCTTGCCCAGCCAGCCGCCCAGCGTGGTGGTGCCAAACACCGAATCCGACATACAAACCTCGGCCAGGCTCTCGGGCGGAACACCGTATAACCGGCAAAGCTCTGCATCCCAGGTAAGCTTGTGGATGTTGTAAAGCTGTGTGCGGCTGGCGTTCGAATACTCGGTTTTAAACGCCCGTTCCTCCGTCAAGTGGAAAATCAGCCAGCTATCCATGGTGCCGCAGCAAAGGGTGCCGTTTTGGGCCGCCGCTGCCACCGCCGGAACATTTTGCAGCAGCCAAGCCAGCTTGGGTGCTGAAAAATAGGGCGAAAGTGCCAGCCCGGTTTTTTCGCGCACCAGCGCGGCGCTGCCGGCAAGCGTTTTGCAAAGCGCCGCCGCCCGGGCGCACTGCCATACCACGGCGTTGGCCAAGGGCTTACCGGTTTTTCGGTTCCACACCGCCACCGTTTCCCGCTGGTTGGAGATGCCCATCGCGGCAATCTCGTTTTTGTCAATGTTTGCCTTTTCGGCGGCCAACCGCACCACACGCAGGGTGTTTTGCAGTATCTCCTCCGGGTCGTGTTCAACCCAGCCCTGCGCGTTCACAATCTGCCGGTGGGGCAGGTCGGCCCGGGCCAGCAGCGCACCGTCACGGTCAAAAATCAGCGCCTTGGTGCCCTGGGTGCTTTGGTCCACCGAAAGGATGTACCGCCCGCTCAATGTAAAATCTGAACCGCCGTTTTGGCAATGCCAGCAGCGTCCAGCCCGTAATGCTTAAAAACTTCTTGGGAGGTTCCGGTGATCACCGGTGCATCCGGCAATGCCAAATTTACCACCTTGCGGGGGCAGTTTGCGCCCACCACCTGGGCCACGGCAGCGCCCAGCCCGCCAAAGGGTGAGTGCTCCTCCACGGTAAGCACCACCTTTGCGCCCACCGCGGCCTGAATCACCGAGGCAGTATCCAGCGGCTTGATGCCATACACATCCAGCACCGTGGTGCCAATGCCCTGGTGCTTTAGCATCTCGGCGGCATCCAGGGCGGGGCGCACCATCTCGCCGCAGGCAAGTATCGCAATATCGCTGCCATGGCAAAGCCAGGTGGCCTTGTCCATGGTAAAGGGCACTGCCCCCTCGGCATACACATCCTCCACGGGGTTGCGCCCCACCCGCACATAGGCGGGCAGCGTGTCCTGCAGCAGGGCTTCCACCAGGCAGGCCGTCTGAAAGCGGTCGCTCGGCAGGTAAACCCGCATATTCGGTATGGCGCTCATGGCGGCAATGTCCTGCGCCGAATGGTGGCTCATCCCCAGCGCGCCGTAGCTGATGCCGCCCGAAATGCCGATCAGTTTCACGTTGGTGCCCGAGTAGGCGCAGTCCACCTTGGCCTGCTCGTAGCTGCGGGTCGTCAAAAAGCAGGCGGGCGAGGCCGCAAACGCTTTTTTGCCGCAGCGGGCCAGCCCGGCGGCCATCCCCACCAAATCCTGCTCCGCAATGCCCGCCTCCACAAATTGCGCGGGGAAGGCCTCGGCAAATTTCGTCAGGGAGGCACTCCCGCGGGAGTCGCTGCAAAGCACCACAAGGTCTTTATCCGTCTTGGCGTGCCGCATCAGCACATCGCAAATCATTTGGCGGTTTGGTATCTTGTTAGCCATGCCGCTCCGCCTCCTTCCGGGCCGCAAAATCGGCCAAAATCTGTTCGTATTCCTCCTGGGTGGGCAGGTGGTGGTGCCAACCGGCCTTGTTCTCCATCACGCTGCTGCCGTAGCCCTTGGTGGTGTTGGCAATAATCACGGTCGGCTTGCCTTTATACTGCGCCGCCGCCGAAAATGCCTCGTCCAGGGCCGTAAGGCTGTTGCCGTCCACGCTCAAAACATTCCACCCAAAGGCCGCCCAGCGCGCCTCCTGGCTGTCCTGCTTCATCACCTGCTCGGTCGGGCCGGAAATTTGCAGCCGGTTGCGGTCAACCACCGCGCAAAGGTTATCTAGGGCATAGTTGGCGCCCGCCATGGCGCCCTCCCACACCGAGCCCTCGGCCAGCTCGCCATCGCCCATCACCACATAGGTGCGGTAGGGGCGGCCATCCATCCGGGCGGCCAGGGCCATGCCCACGCCCACCGGCAGGCCGTGGCCCAAGCTGCCGGAGTTCATCTCGATGCCGGGCAGCTTGTTGTTGGGGTGGCCGATGTAGGGCGACCCAAAAGCGGAAAACCGCTTTTTAATATCCGCCAAATCCAAAAAGCCACAGGCGGCCAGCACCGCATAGTATGCCTCCATCGAATGCCCCTTGCTCAAAATAAAACGGTCGCGGTCGGGGTCGTCTACCCGCGCGGGCGTAATGTTCAAGTGCTTTTTATAAAGTACCAGCAGGGTGTTCAGCACGCTCATATCGCCGCCGATATGCCCCCCGCCGCCCGCCATAATGATGTCCACCACATCCCGGCGTAGCTCCCAGCTCAAAAGCGCAAGGTTTGTATTGTTCATGGTTATTCCCCCCGCAAGTAGGCCTTTACCTGCTCCTCAATCGGGTCGTAAAGGTCGGGCTTTACGCCGATATATTTGCAGGCTTCGTACAAAACGGGCACCACATCCCGGTGGATGCCCACGCAGTGGTGGATGTACGGCCCTTCCACCACCTTGGCCTCCAGCCGCTTGATATTTTCAACCTCCACCCAAAGGTAGGTGCCCATGCAGGTGGGGCCTTCCACCCCTTTGGCGTTGCCCAATAGCAGGCTGTACGCCCCGTTGTCGCCGTCAAAGCGGGCAAGGGTGATGTCCCCGGGCTTGGCCTCCGCCGTGATGGCCCCCGGGTAATCAAAGGCCAGCGGGTAGGTGATGACGGGCTTCTCTTTTGCCACCGAGATTGGCCAGGGGCCGCAGTGCTGTAGCAGCTCGCCGTTGGGCATATCGGGGTGGCGAATCGTCCAGTCCGCAAAGAAAGAACGGTTGGTGCCCATCCCGGCGGCTTCCACCATCAGCGCGGTGATGGCCCCGTGGATGTCCGTCTCGCAAACAATCGGGAAGCCCTCCTCGTTCAGCAGGCTGTTGGCCGCGCAGGGCATAATGCCAAGCTCGCTTTGCAGGGCGTTCCAGCACTGGATAGCCCCGGCCTGGCAGCCGTATTTCACCAGCAACCGCTTCATGGCCACCTTCAGGGCCGCCACATTGGCAAGCTGGGTGTCGTTCAGCTTTACCACCATCTGTTCTTTAATGTAAGCGATGGTATCCGCCACATCGGTGGTGCCATCGGCCATGGCCCGCTTCATTTCGGCGGTCAGCTCAGGCAGGGGCACGGGGGCCAGCTCAATGTGGAATTTTTCCAGCAGCTCGCCCTCGTTGCACATGGTGGTCAAAAAATCATACGGGCGGGGGCCAAGCTGCAAAATGCGCATATGGCGGAAGGTTTTTACCACATTGCACACCGCCAAAAAGTCTTGTAGGCCCCGCGCAAAAACCGGGTCGCTCAACCGGCAGTTGGTCAGGTAGGTAAAGGGCACGCCGTACCGGCGCAAAACCTTGCCGGTGGCAAACAGGCCGCATTGGGTATCGCGCAGCCGCACGCCGTTGGGCTCGGGGCGCTCGTCCAGTGGGCCCCACAGCAGCACCGGCACGCCCAAATCCTGGGCAAGGCGGGCGCAAAGGTACTCGGTGCCAAAGTTGCAGTGGGCCAAAAACAGCCCCTGCACCTTTTCACGGCGGAATTTTTCAACAATCTTCAGCCGGTCTTCCTCGCTGTACAAAAGCCCCTCGCTGTTGATATCGTCGATATCCACAAAATCAACGCCAAGCTCCCGCATTTTGTCCGCCGTCAGGCCGCGGTATTTTATCGCATCCGGCGCGCTAAAAATGCTGCGCCGGGTAGGCGCATAGCCTATTTTAATGGTTGCCATCTAACTTTCCTCCGATTCCATCGAGCCAGCGCTCATCACCTTTTTAGTTCATACCCAGTTTAGCACACAACCCCCCACCGTGCCCCTTCGGCAATCTTTTCACAAGAAATCTATCTACTTTTTTCAGTTTGCACCCCGTTATTTTGGCGCTTCTGCATAGAAACAACCGGGCAATTCCAATATTTAATAAATAGTTAATTAAATTATCAATTGAATCTAGCACAATCTCGGCTAAATTTATTTTGCAAAAACAGCGTCCCTCCCCCTGCCGTGGCAGGGGGAGGGACGCTGTTTTGGGCCATGCCCTTTTTATTTTTTAGCGAATACGTTTTTTAATCTGTACGAAAACACGCTCAATTCCATAGGCAATCAGGAATACCAGGAAAATTGCCACGCCCGCCGTGCCGTACTCGTAGCCCTGGATGCAGCTCGAAATAACAAAGCCAATGCCGCCCGCACCCACCATCCCCAGGATGGCACATTCGGAGAAATTAACCTCCAGGCGCATCCCAGTCCAGGCGATAATCTGCGCCAGAGTGGAGGGTAGCACCGCATTGAGGAAGATGCCCAGCCGCCCCACGCCGGTGGCCTCCAGCGCTTCCAGCGTTTCGTCGGGGATGCTCTCAAAGCTCTCGGCAAACGATTTGGTAAAGAACGCCGTGGTGTGCACGCACAGCCCGGCGATGCCGGCGGAGGCACCCATGCCCAGGCAAACCATCATCAGCAGCACCCACACCGGGGTGGGTACCGCCCGCAGGAAGGTAAAGAAGGATTTGAGCAGGCGGGAAAACCAGCGCACACGGAAGATATTGTCGGCCGCCAGCATCCCGAACAGCAGCCCCAACACCAGGCTGTATAGGGTGGAGAGCACGGTGATGGAAAGTGTTTCCAGCAGCGCCTCACCGATAAGGTCCAGCCGGGACAAATCAAAATGCAGCAGCTTCCAAAAAATACTGCCAATATCGGGGATACGGGATGCCAGCCGCAGCCAATCGATTTGCAAAAAGAAAAGGCTCAACACCGTCAACCCGGCAACAACACCCAAAAAGGCGGGCACGGCCCGGTTTTTTTCAAGGCAGTCGATCCGCAGCTTGCCGGCGCGGGTGCGGCGGGGCGCGGCGATACGTATGCCGTTGTTCATTTTGCCAGCTCCCCTCTCAGGCGGCCCGTCACCAAATCCACCGCGATGACCATGGCGGCAATCAACAGGATGATGCTACAGGCCACGTTGTACCGAAAGCTCTTGATGTAGGAAAACAGCACCAGCCCCACACCGCCGCCACCCACCATCCCCACGATGGTGGAGGCGCGGATGTTGACCTCAATACAGTAGAGATACCAAGACAAAAACCCGCTCAGGCAGGAGGGTAACACGCCGTGCGCCACCCGCTGGGGGAAGCTTGCCCCCACGGCCTGCAAGCTCTCGATGCAATCCTGGGAGATATCCTCCATCGTTTCGGCAAAGGCGCGCACCATAAAGGCAAAGCTGGTGATGCACAGCGCCACAACCCCCACCCCCGTGCCGATGCCCAGGGAGGAAAATAGGATGAACGCCCACACCAGCGCGGGGATGTTGCGCAAAAACGCCGCAAACCCCCGGACAACCTTTGCCATTTTCGGGAAGGGCGATACACTCTCGCTGCCGAACAGCGATACGAAAAAGGCCAATATCGCCGCCGTGGTGGTGGCGGCAAGGGCCATTGCCACCGTGACAAAGATGCTGTTGATGATATTTTCCACCTTGGCCGCCCCCGGGATGGCCGGCGGCAGGAAATCCTCGCGCAGAAAAGCCCAAAAGTTATCGGAATTTTGCACCAGCTCCAGCGGGCTGAACCGGGTATAGGCGGTACACAGGGCAAACAGCACCACAATCACGCAGAAAAAGGCGCCATACATCCGCCGCTCAGACGGCGAAATTTGCGGAATACGCTTCTTCATCGGCCTTCCCTCCCATCATCAAATTTTCGCGGGAGGTATTGTAGATTCGCTCAATCACCTCGTCCGTCAGCGCCTCGGGCGCGCCGTCAAACACGATGCTCCCCTTGGAAAGGCCGATGATGCGGGTGGAGTACTTGATGGCCACATCCACCTGATGCAGGTTGACAACACAAGCAATGCCCCGCTGCTTTGTCATCCCGCGCAGGATGTCCATAATCGTCTTGGCGCTGGAGGGGTCGAGCGAGGCAATGGGTTCATCACACAGCAGCAGCTTGGGGTCCTGCATGATGGCCCGGGCAATGCCCACCCGCTGCTTTTGCCCGCCCGATAAATCTCCAGCACGGTTGTAGCAAAAGCTGCCCAGCCCCAGTTCCTCCAGCAGCGCAATGGCCCGGGCTTTGTCCGCCTCGGTATACAGGCCAAAAATGCCCGCAGCGCCGCGCATATGGCCCAGGCGGCCATGCAGGGCATTTTGTAGCACCGACAGCCGGTAAACCAGGTTATAGTTCTGAAAAATCATCCCCACCTTGCAGCGGGTGCTTCGCAAAGCGCGCCCCTTCTGGGCCGAAACATCCGCCCCATCCAGCAAAACCCGGCCGCTGCTGATGGGGATAAGCTGGTTGATGGCGCGCAGGAGGGTAGATTTCCCCGAGCCGGATGGCCCAATGACCGAGATAAATTCCCCCGGCTGGATGGAGAGGGATATCCCCTGCAGTGCATGGACGCCATTGGGGTAATGCTTGGTTACTTGTTCAAAGGTCAAAATCGGTTCCATGAAGTGCCTCCTGCGCATAAGCGCTGTTGTTTACTCCGCGTTAATAATCTGGTTCAGTTCAACAATCGGCTCGTAGTCGCTGATGTCGCAAGCCACAAAACGTGCGCCCTCCACCTTGATAACCTGGGTAAAATACGCCTCGTTGTCATAGCCGGTCAAAAAATCCGCCAGCTTGGCCTGCAAGCCGGCATCCACGCTGGTGCCAATCACCATGGCCTCTGCGGGGATGGCGGCGGAGGTGTGGATAATTTTCACGTCCCCCTCCTTGGCATTGCCGTTGGCAATCTCCGAGGCAAGAATCTGGTCGGAGATGGGCGCTACATCCACATCCCCCTTGATAACGGCCTGCAAACCGGCCTGGTGCTTGCCGGAAAAGCTGACGGCCTCAAAAAAATCGCCGTTGGTGTGCAATTTGTCGCTGTTCAGCCCCTCCTGGGGGAAGGCCTTGATAATCTCGGAGGTGGGCACCAAATTGCCGGAGGTGGAATCCGGGTCCACAAACGCCATGGTCTTGCCCTGAATGTCCTCAATCGTGTTGATTTCCTCGTTGTCCGCCCGGGTAATCAGAACCGAATGGTAAACCGCCTGGCTTTTTTCACCGCCGGGGGCCTTCATCACAATGGGCGTAGCCTCGGCGCGTTCCACCGCCAGCGCCACGGCCAGGGGGCCCATGTAGGCCATATCGGCCTTGCCGGTGCGCAGTGCCTCAATGATGGCGTTGTAATCGGTGGCCTGAATCTCTTCAACCTCCATCCCCAGGGCTGCGCCCAAATCGCTGGCCAGCCCGTTGCGGGCATCGGCGCTCTGCTCGGTGGATTCGTTCGGGGCATAGGCGATGGTGAAGGTGGTTTTGGCGGCAGCGGTGCTGCCGGCCGTGCTGCCGGCGGCGGCAGCGTTGGCACCGCAACCGGCCAACAAGCTCAGGGAAAGTGCGGCCGCTAGCGCCAGGGGCAAATTTTTTTTCGTAACCATTGTAATCTCCTTTTTCTACCTTGTTCTCTTTACAAAATTGCGTGCAAAATATCTTGAACGACCATTTCGGTCAGCTCAACAGGGTTGTTGTCCGCACGGCCCTTGGTGATGCCATGGGCCGCCAGCAAGGGGATATCCTCCTCCGCCACGCCCCACGCCCGCAGCGTAACGGGGTGGCCCGCCGCCAGCAGGATGTCGGCCACCCGCCGCTGCACATCCGCCGGGCGCTGCACGCCAAAAGCTTCCAGCAGCGCCTGGCCATCCTGCACGGCGGGGTAATTGAGCGCCAGCACCGGGCCCAGCAGTAGGCTTACCGCCACGCCATGGGGGATGTGGCGGCGCATGGTCAGCGGGTAGGAGATGGAGTGGCAGCCGGTGGTGCGGGTGTTGCTGAACGCCAGCCCGGCCAGCATACTGCCCTTTGCCATCTGGTCGTGTGCCTCTCGGCTGGCCGGGTCCTTCAGCAACAAATCAATGTGGCCCATCACGGTGCGGATGGCTTTCAGCGCCAGCGCCCGGGATACCGTGTTGGTCGCCTTGGCCCAGTAGCTCTCGGTGGCGTGGGCCACTGCGTCCAACGCCGAGGATACTGCCAGCCCCAGCGGCATGGTGTCGGCCAGTTGGGGGTCTGCCAGCGCGGCAAAGGCGTAATTTTCGCTGGTATCCACCGAAAATTTCACGTCGTTGCAGGAATCCCAGATTGTTGCCCAGCAGGTCACCTCACTGCCGGTTCCCGCCGTGGTTGGCACCCCAATCCAGCGGCAGGCGGGCGCGCCGTACCGCTTCTCTGCGATAAGCTGGCGCAGCTCCTCCTCCGAGGAGATGGCGCTGCCGTACAGGCAGCAAAGAGATTTTCCCACGTCCAAAACGCTGCCGCCCCCCACGGCGATGACAAGGCCCACCTCCAGCGCCCGGGTTTCCTGATACATGTGGTAAAGCTGCCCAAGCTCCGGGTTTGAAGCCCCAAACCGGCGAACCAACAACGTTTTATCCTTCTCCAGCAGTTCCCGTATCCCCTGCTTGGCCAAAACGCTCTCATCCCAAACCAGCAGCAGGGTCCGCTTGCCGGGTGCCGCCGCCTCCTGCGCCAGCCGGGGCAGCTCCGCCAGGCAGCCGTACCCCTGGTAGGCACGAACCGGGTTGTAGTAACGGTTCATTCCGCGCTTCCCCCTTCCACCAGCCGGGCATTCAACGCGTCAATCGCGGCGGGCAATTCCCAAATGCTGTCAATCACCAAATCCGCCCCCGCCGCAAAATAGGCAGCCCTCGCCTTCTCCTTGCAGGTGCGCAGGGTCGCTTCATCGGCCTGCTCGTACTCCTGTAGCGAAAGCCCCATCAGGTTGGAGCCTACCAAAACGCCCACGGCCCAGGCCCCGGCGTTCTTCCCTTCCCGGATGTCGGTGGTGGTGTCGCCCACCTTCACCACACAGGCAGGGGGGTAAACCCCAGCCCGGCGCATACACTCAAAAAGCATGAAGGGGGTGGGGCGGCTGTACCCGGTAATATCCGGTGTCACCACACAGTCGGGCGCATAGCCGCCCGCCGCCGCCACCGGCAGCACATACTGCATCATCTCCGAAGTGTAGCCGGTGGTGGAGCCAATCTTAATGCCCCGGCCCCGCAGCGCCGCCGCCGTTTCGGCCGCGCCGGGTATCACCTCGCTGTGCTCCGCCACCACCTGGCGCAGGTTCTCCTCAAACTGGCGGTACACACACTCCACATCGTCCTCATTCCACGCTCTGCCCTTGGCCTCAAGCCAAAGCGCCCTGCCGTTTTCGGTGGAGAGCATGGTGCGTATGTGCGCCTTTTTCTCCATCCCCATGGGGGCGTTGATTTCCTCCCTGCTAAAATGCAACCCAAATTGGGAGAAGGTGCGGTCAAATACCAGCATCGGTGCCTGCGAACCAAAATCCGTCATGGTTCCGGCCCAATCAAATACGGCAAGGCGAATCGTTTTATCCATTTTGTCTGTCACAACCCTTTCTTTTGCTGTTTATATGTTTTAATTTTGCTGCTTTTTGCTGTTTACTCTCTTAGTATAATCCCGTATTTTTCTCTCTGCCACCAGGTTGCTGTGAATTATGCGTCAATTTATTGTAAATCCGCAAAGGTCGCCCCCCACCGCCAAGCCGGGGGCTGCCTTGGTGCGAAAGCATACAAAAACAGTGGCCGCCCGAAACCGGGCGGCCACTGTCAAAAGGCGCACATCATACAATCTTCATGCCGTTCGCGGCATATTTTTTTTTGGTTTCCTCCGAAACATTGTCATCCATCACCAAGATGTCCACCTGCGAAAAATCAAGAATCTGCTTTTTGGATCTTCTTCCCAGCTTGCTGGAATCCATCAGGGCAATCACCTGTTTTGCCTGCCGGGCCAGCACTTGAATTACGCCGATTTCGGAAAATCGGAACTCCGTATACCCCATAACGGCATCCACCGCGTTGATGGATAAAAACGCACAATCCGGGGTGTAGCGGGCAAACTCGCTCTCACAGGTATGGCCAAAGGTAGAGCGTTCCATCCCGTCCAGCTCGCCCCCCACCACAATGGTATGGATGGCGGGGTTCTGCATCAGCACAATGGCAGCGGCCAGGTTATTGGTCACCACCGTCAAGTCGGAAAATCGCTTGATAATCTCCTGTGCAAGCACCGTGTTGGTGGTGCCGGAGTTGAGGGCAATCACGCTGCCGGGCCGGATATAGCGCAGCGCCTTGACCGCGGCCTGCCGCTTCCCCTCAATATGAACAACCTCCCGCCCGCTAAAGTGGGAGATGGAGGTCATGGTTTCGGGCAGGCAGGCCCCACCCCGCACATATTTTGCCAGGCCCGATTGTTCCATGCTTTTCAAGTCCCGGCGCACGGTATCCAGCGAAACGCCCATCAATTCAGCAAGCTCCCCCACCTTAACATTGGCGCCCAGTTGGAGCTGCTGCAAAATAAATTCAACCCGTTCGGTATATAGCATCATGGCCTCCTGCTGTTTGGATTCTTTTCTATTATACCAAAGCCCCAGCCAAAAACAAGCTTTCTGCCAAACCGCATCTGCGCCCCCTCATTCGCACTTGGGCAGCGCCCGCAGGGTGGAGGATTCGCGGATAATCAGTTCGGTATCCAGCAGCGTTTTCTTGTTGGGGGCATCGGGCATCGTCATTTTTTCAAACAGGGCCTCGGCAGCCAAAAAGCCCAGTTGGGTGCGGGGCTGGCTCACCGTGCTGACCGAGGGAACCAAACACTTGGTCACATCCATATTATCAAACCCCACCAGCGCCACATCCTCCGGCACACGCAAACCGGCCAAATGGCAGGCCCGCAGCACCGAGATTGCGTACACATCCGAAGCGCAAAACACCGCATCCGGCGGGTCCGGCAGGCTCAACAACTGCATCATCGCGGAAATCGAAAAATCAATAAGGATATCCGGCAGGCTGACCACATAGCTGGGGTCGTAGGGGATGCCTGCATCGGTCAGCGCCATACAGTAGCCCTTCAAGCGGGTACGGGCGTACTGATACCGTATCGGCCCGTTTAAAAAAGCAACCTTGCGGCGGCCCAGCGAAATTAAATGCGAAACTGCGCTGCGGGCCGCACTGACGTTATCCACACTAATATAGGGGGTATCTACCTCCTGGTTATACTCCGAGCACTGCACCAACGGCACCGTTTCGTTCAAGCGGCGGCAGAGCGGTGTTTCCAACTGGTTCAACGTGATAAGCCCTGCAACCCGGTAGCGCTTGAGCAGCGAAACCATCGCATCCACCGATTCATTGTTGATGTGGGATTCGGTAATCATCATGGTATAGCCGCGCTGGCGGACACTGGCGTGGGCCCCCTGGATAACCTCCTCATAAAAAGGGTTGGAAAAGGAGGGGACATTGAGCAAAATCAGGCCGGAATCCCGCTCGGGCTCCGGTTCGTGGGTAGCAGGTGCCTCCGGCAGGGTGTAACCCAGTGCCTTTACAGCATCTAACACGCGGGCGCTCGTTTCTTCCTTAACGATGCCCCTGCAATTGAGTACGCGGGAAACCGTGGCCGGGGAAACCCCCGCTGTCGCTGCCACCGTGGCAACGGTAACCTTCTTCCCTTTGATACCCGCAACAGAATCAACCATAGTAATGCCTCATTTCCAAACTGGAACGGTTTGCGTTCCCTTTTATTCTCTTGATTTCTATTATAGAGGGTTTGTAATGAAAGCGCAATAGCCGTTTCATGAAAAGTTTCATAATTCTCTAAATTAATGAAATGTTTCATTGAAAAGCATGGTGGAAATAGATAACTATTTACCAATAAGTGTGTAAAAAATAGAGAATAGATGAAATTCTATTGCTTCCTTCCCCTGAATGTGCTAATCTGTTTTCAGAAACAAACGCCGGATATCTGAAACAAAAGCAGCAAGGCAATGAAACGTTTCATTTTTTTACTTCCTTTTGGTTGCGCAGCCATAACGGCTGTCCTATAAACCGTAACCACAAAACAAAAACCGAATTTTAGGAGGAAACCAACCATGAAAAAGCTTTCTCGTCGCCAGTTCCTGCGCACCGCCAGCGTCCTTATGGCCGCCACTGTATTAACGGCCTGCGGCGCTACCGCCACCAGCTCCAGCTCCGGCGCTTCCGTTGCCGCCTCCTCGGCGGCAACCTCCGACACCGCCACCGATGTAAAGACGTACAAATTTGCATACGCCTACGCAAACATGGACGAAAACAATATGCGCACCCTAAAGGGCATCCAGATGTACGTTGACGAGCTGAACGCCACCGGCAAATACGACATCGAATTCCTCTACACGGACGCACAATCTCAGGTTGACAAGCAGATTGCGGATGTGGAATCCCTGATTGCGCAGCAACCCGACCTAATTTTGATGAGCGCGGTGGATACCGTTGGCTCCATCCCCTGCCTGCAAGCCATCCATAACGCCGGCATCATCGCGGTGGATGACCGTGGCTGCGACACCGAATATAAAGATGTAAAGTTCACCGGTTTTGACGAGGATAACATTGGCCTTCGCCTGCAAGAGGCCGTTCGTACTTACCTGGAGCAGAACCCTGATATCAACCTCAAAGCCGGCGGCATCTACGGCCTGGCCGCGCAATCCGAGCAGCTAAAGCGGGTGGATTATCTGAAGGCCCTGGCCGAGGAAATGCCCGACCGCCTGGAAATCATCGAAACCCAGTATTGTGATTGGTCCACCGACCGTGCAACCTCCACCGTGGAAGACTGGATGCAGCGCTACCCCGAAATGAACGCCATCTTCACCGCCTCCGACGATATGGGCCTGGGTGCCTGCAATGCGCTTACCGCTTCCGGCCGCGAGGATGTTTTGGTCACCTCTGTTGACGGCACCCAAATCGGCCTCCAGCTGGCCACCGCCGCCGATCAGTACTTTATCACCATTGCCGCCAACCAGGAGGCCATCACCCGCCATCAGGTCGATTTCTTCATGGAGATGATTGATGGCACCTACACCGAGCCCGAATACAAATGCCCGCCCGAGTGCTTTGCCATTGTCACCCCTGATAATGTAGCGACCGTGGATATGGGCTCCATCTAAAAAAGCAGGCATATCTTTGGCAAGCCCATAAATTGTTGCTCTGGCAGGGGGGCGGTGAAAGCCCGCCCCCCTCTCTTTATAAAGTGTGTGCCGTATCGCACAGTGCACGGCAGCGCAACGCCCGCACGGAAAAGAAAGGGATTGTACCGTATGAGTGAAGAAGTAATTTTGAAAATGGAGGGCATCACCAAGCTGTTCCCCGGTGTACGCGCCTTAGATAAGGTGTCGCTGGAACTGCGCAAGGGCGAGGTACACGCCGTAATCGGTGAGAACGGTGCCGGGAAATCCACCCTCATGAAGGTTCTTTTGGGCATTTACCATGCCGATGAAGGTTCCATCACCTATAAAGGTAAAAAGGTTCAGTTCAGCAGCCCGCTAAACGCTTTAAGCGCCGGCATCGCCATGATTCACCAGGAAATCAGCTTGGTGCCCACCATGGATGTGGCCGAAAACATCTGGCTGGGCCGCGAAAAGCTGACCATGAAAAACGGAATGATCAACCGGGAAAACCGTTTTAAAATGACCGCAGAGATTTTCAAAAAGCTAAACATTGATTTGGATCCCCGTGCCATGGTACGGGACCTTTCGGTGGCCAATATGCAGATGGTTGAGCTAGCCCGCGCGGCTTCCTACAATGCGGATATCATCATCATGGACGAACCCACCTCCGCACTGGCCAACGAGGAAATCCAAACCCTGTACCGCATCGTTCACGACCTGCAGGCGGCAGGCAAGTCCATCATCTTTATCTCCCATAAGCTGGAGGAAATTTTCGATATCTGCGACCGGGTTTCCATCTACCGCGACGGCCACTATGTAGATACCCGCAACTGCAACGAGCTAACGCAGGAAGAACTCGTCACCATGATTGTTGGCCGCGAGATTACACAGCAGTTCCCCAAGCAGGAATCCAAAATCGGGGATGTCGTGCTGGAAGTAAAAAATTTCAACAGCCTGGGCGTGTTCCAAGATATCAATTTTACGGTGCGCAAGGGCGAGATACTGGGCATCAGCGGGCTGGTAGGTGCAGGCCGCACCGAAATCATGCGCGCGCTGTTCGGTGCCGACCCACGGGATACCGGCGAGGTATACCTGGATGGCAAAGAGATTCGCATCCACAACGTACAGGACGCGCTGAACGCCGGTATCTCGATGTTAACAGAGGACCGTATGCGTTCCGGTTCCATCTATACCATGTCGGTCAAGGGCAACACCACCATCGCTTCCTTCCGCAATTTCTGTAGCAAGGGCCTTGGCGTCATCAACAGCAAAAAAGAAAACGAGGCCTTTGAAAAATCCCGCCACACGCTAGAGGTAAAGTGTGCCTCAGAAAACCAGCTTATCAAAGACCTTTCCGGCGGTAACCAGCAAAAGGTTTTGATTGGCCGTTGGCTGATGACCAACCCCCGGGTGCTGATTGTGGATGAGCCCACCCGCGGCATTGATGTGGGCTCAAAATCAGAGATTCACCGCCTGATCAGCCAGTTGGCCTGCCAAGGGATGGCCGTCATCATGATTTCTTCCGAGATGGCAGAGATTATGGGTATGAGCGACCGCATCCTGGTGGTACGCCACGGGAAAATTGTTTATGAATGCGACCGCAAGGATGCCACGCAGGAAACCCTGATCACCCACGCCTTTGGCGCGCAAAAAACAAAAAAGGACGCATAACTGTATTGCTTGCAGATAGAAAGGAAGCCCGAAAAATGGTGACACGTAATAAACGCAAAAATTTCTTTGATGCCCCCTTCGGAAAGTTCCTCATGAACAACAAGGCCTTTGCCATCCTGATTGTGATGGCGTTGATCGTGGCCAGTATGTCCGATGTATTTCTTACCCCCTCCAACCTGCTCAACCTGATTCGCCAGGTGGCCTACAGTGTTACGCTGGCAGCCGGCTACACCCTGTTGCTTAGCTCCGGCAACATCGATCTTTCCATCGGCTGTATGGTTGGCCTGGTGGGCGTGGCAATGGGCAAAATGCTGGTATCGGGGGTTCCCATCCCGCTGGCCATTTTTGCTGCCATTATTTTTGGCGCACTGCTGGGTACGCTGAACGCGCTGGTCGTCAACCTGTTTGGCCTTCCCCCTTTTATCGTCACGCTGGCCTCCATGTCCGTATTCAAGGGTGTAACCTATATCTGGACCAAAATGGTGCCCATCTCCAACCTGCCCAAGGCCTTCACCGCCATTGGGCAGGAGTACACCTTTGGCATCCCCAACCAGGTGTACATCATGTTCATCATGGTGATCATCATGGGCTTTATCCTCTACAAAACCAAGTTTGGCCGCTACGCTTTGGCAATGGGTGGCAACCGTGAAGCCACCCGCCTGGCCGGCATCAACGTGGACCGTATGAACGTGGCCGTCTATGCCACCATGGGTGTGTATGTGGCCATTGCCGCCATGATGCTTACCGCCCGCTCCGCCTCCGCGCAGGTTTCCGCCGGGCAAAACACGGAAATGGATGCCATTGCAGCCGTTGTCGTGGGCGGCACGCCCATGTCCGGTGGCTCCGCCAACATTGTGGGTACCGTATTCGGCTGCCTGATTGTAGGCGTAATCAACAACGGGTTGAACCTGATGGGCGTTGATGCCAACTGGCAATTGGTGGCCAAGGGCATCATGATCTTGTTCGCCATCATGTTGGATGTCATCTCCAGCAAAATTGCAAACAATATGTCGAAAAAGAGAATGGCCAACGGCTGATTGGCCCCCAGGCTAGAACGGGAGAATCGATTGTGAAGAAAAGAAAAGTAGCCGTCATTGCCACAGGCTTTACCGGCCAGCAACACACCGAGGCCATCCGCCGCATACCCGGCAACGAGGTTGCTGCATTGGTAGACCCCCACGTGGCCGCGTTGAAGGCCAAGGGCCAGGCCCTGGGTGTGGAAGCGCTATATACCGATTATAAACGGATGATTGACGAGATCCGCCCAGATGTCATTCACAACTGCACCCCCAACGGGATGCATTACGAAATCAACAAATATGCGCTGGAGCGTGGCATCCATGTTTATTGCGAGAAGCCATTGGCCCTCACGGTGGCACAGGGTGAGGAGCTTGCCCACTTAGCCGCGCAGAACCATCTGGCCGCGGGGGTAAACTTCAATTACCGCAACAATGCCATGGTGCAGGAAATGCGCGCGCGTGTGGCCAGCGGCGCGGTTGGGCGGGTCTTTCATGTAACGGGCCAATACCTGCAAGATTGGATGATGCTGGATACCGATTACAATTGGCGCCTTACCGCCGATATGGGCGGTGCCTCCCGCACCATTGCAGATATCGGCAGCCACTGGTTCGATACGGCCCAGTGCGCCATGGGGCAGAATATTGTGGCTGTGCGCGCCCAAACGCTGACGGTTCACCCCTTCCGCAAAAAGCCAGCCCAGGAGGTTGAAACCTTTGCCAAAGCACAGAAGAGCAACTACACGCTTGTTCCCATTAATACCGAGGATGCCGCATTCCTGCTGGTTCGCTTTGCGGATGGCACCCTGGGCAGCGTAACCCTTTCCCAAGTGAGCGGCGGCCACCTGAACGATTTCCGCCTTGAGATAGCGGGCGAAAAATGCGCCCTGGAATGGCAGCAGGAGCGGTGCGATACCCTGACGGTAGGCACGCGAGAATTTGGCATCCAGACCCTTCGCACGGCCCCCGGCAGCATGACCGGCGATGCCAACCGCTACACCTGCCTGCCCGGTGGCCACCCCGACGGTTGGGCCGATGCCCTAAAAAATGCAGTATCCGAATTTTACACCTCCATCGAAAACGGTACCTTTGCCCAAACCGGCATGACCTATGCCACCTTTGCGGACGGAGCCCGGATTATGAAGCTGGTGGATGCCTGTATGCAAAGTGCAAAATCCGGCGAGTGGGCCGAAGTGAGAGAATAAAAGGAGAGGTTTTCATGAAACTTGGTGTAATTACCGTCCCCCTGTACGGGATGGAGCTGGCAAGCTGCCTGGCCTACCTGAAAGGGTTGGGGGTACAAACCGTGGAGCTAGGTTGCGGCGGCAACCCCGGCACCGGGCATTGTGACGCAAAGGCCCTGCTTGCCGATGCAGGCAAGCTAAAGGCTTTCCGGGATACCATCCGCGCTTCCGGCATCGGCATCAGTGCCTTCTCCTGCCATGGCAACGGAGTGCACCCCAACCAAGCCACCGCCGCCAAGGACAATGAGGACCTGCAAAACGCGATCCGCCTTGCGGCGGAAATGGAGGTTGGGGTAGTCAATACCTTCTCCGGCTGCCCCGGTGACAGTGCCGCTTCCCAGCATCCCAACTGGGTCACCTGTGCTTGGCCCGATGAATATCAGACCGTTTTAGACTACCAGTGGAACGATGTACTGCTGCCCTACTGGCGCAAGAATGCCGATTTTGCCAAGGCGCACGGCGTAAAGGTCGCCTTCGAGATGCACCCCGGCTTCTGTGTTTACAACACCGAAACCATGCTGCGCATCAACCGGGAAATCGGCAATTCTTTAGGTGCAAACTTTGATCCCAGCCATCTGGTGTGGCAGGGCATGGACCCGGTAGCGGCCATCCGGGAATTGAGCGGCATCATCTACAATGTCCATGCGAAAGACTGCCGTGTAGATTCCCTCAACACCGCCCGCATCGGCGTGCTGGATACCAAGCACTATGGTGACGAGCTGCACCGCGCCTGGATTTTCCGCACCGTGGGTTATGGCCACGATACCCAGTATTGGAAGGACATTGTTTCGGCGTTGCGCCTGGCGGGTTTTGACGGTACCATGGCCATTGAGCACGAGGATAGCCTAATGTCGGTGCGGGAAGGGTTGGAAAAGGCCATCCGCTTTATGAAGGATGTTTTAATCTACGAAAAGCCCGCCGAAATGTGGTGGGCCTAAGGAAAGGAAGGCAAAACCCATGAAATTTGTAGAGATTGGCCATATTGCCCTGCGTGCAAAGGATCCGGCAAATTTTGAAAAGTTTTACACCGAGGTGCTGGAACTACCCAAGGCGTTTGATTTAACAACAAGCGCGGGCAAGGTTTGGATTCGCTATTACCAACTGCCCAGCGGCCAGTTTGTCGAGGTTTTCCCCGGGGATGCGCTGCCCGGCTTTGACGCGAAGGACAACCACTATACCGGCGAGAACCGCAAATGCAATCGCTCCCATTTCCATGCCTGCTTTGAGGTGGATGCCCGCCACGAGGCCTACCGCGATATGGCAAAAAAGGGCGTTGCCATCAGCCATGCCACCAACGATTCCGTTGGTATGTGCGGAAGCTGGTGTTCCTTCATTACCGACCCGGAGGGCAACGAGTGGGAGCTGATGGAGTTTTCACCGGTCAGCCGCCAGTTGGGCGACCAACTGGATAACATGAGCTACAACGGCTAAGGAGGAGAACCATGCTGAATTATTTGAAGGGCCTGACCCATGTAACCTTTACCTGCAAAAATTTCCCTGCCATGCGCGCCTTTTACCGGGATACACTGGGCTTGAAGGAGGTTTTTGCTCTGCCGTACAACGAGGCCATCCTCCAAGGTTTTGTGGAAACCGGCTATGCGGTAGACGGCCTAAAACCCGGTGAGATTTGGATTGTTTATCTGGAGGTTGCGCCGCGCCAGTTTGTGGAACTTTTCAATCTTCCCTATCACGGCGAAAACGACACCCAAAACGAGGGCTTCCACCACTTCTGCCTGCGGGTGGAGGATATTGTGGCGGCCGCGCGGGAGCTGGAAGCCAAGGGGGTGCCTTTATATAACGGCCCCCGTTGGTTGAATGCCCCCTTCACCAGCCCCTACCCCGAAAATCCCATCGCAGAAGGCTGCCAGGGTCAGTGTGGCTCTCTCGCCTTCTATATTCAGGATCCAGAAGGAAACGAAATTGAAATCATGCAGTACACCACCGATTCTCTTCAGGTAAAATGCCGCGTATAAAGGAGAAAACGCCATGAAATTTGGTTATCAGCTTTACTCTGCCCGGGCCCTGTGCAGCAATCGGGCCGGGTTGGTAGATACAATTGAAAAAATTGCAGCCATGGGCTATGATGGGGTAGAATTCTTTCAGTACGAGGGTATCCCCGCCACTGAACTGAAGGCACTGCTTGCCGGGCTGGGGCTCGAAGGTTTTAACGCGCACGTACAGCTTGAACGCTGGGAGGCTGATCCTGAAGGCGAGGCACGCTATGCCGCCGAGGCGGGCATCCCCTGCATGACCATCCCCTGGCTTGCACCGGCCCTGCGCACCGCCCAGGGTTTGGCGCGGGTTCGCCAGTTGGTACCCCAGCTGCTGGCCCAATGTCGGGCGTACGGTGTGCAGCTTCTCTATCATAACCACGATTTTGAATTTGCGCCCGGCACCACCGGCCGCTATATGTTGGATGATATTCTGGCAGCCGACCCTGCCCTCGGCCTGGAACTGGATACCTTTTGGGCCCTTTATGCCGGGGTTTCCCCAACGTCCTACATGGAAAGCCACCAAAACCGGCTCAAACTGATTCATGTCAAAGATTACTGCAAGCTGGATGGCGGGCCCGTAAACGAAGGGCGGGAATCCCCCACCTTCTGTGCCATCGGCACCGGGAAGATGGATAACGCCCCCATCCTTGCCCAGGCCCAAAAAATCGGCGTAGCGTGGGCCTGCGTTGAGCAGGATAATAGCCGCATTCCCGTGTTGGAAGCCGCAAAGCTATCCATCGATAGCCTGCGGGCGGCAGTAAAATAAAAAGCAGCAAACGCCGCATAAAGAAAGGACGAAAGCAAATGGCAACCATGAAAAACCCGTTGGATCTAAAAGGGTTCATTCAAATCGCAATCCTTGTTGAGGATATTGATAAGGCCCGCCACGAATGGGCTGACATTTTGGGTGTCCCCGTGCCGGAAATCATCGAGCAGCCCAAACCGGCAGGCAGCAACCCCGGCCTAACCTATCGTGGCCGGGAAACAAGCTACGGCCTCAAGCTGGCCGTGATACAAGCGCCGCAGGGCTTTATCATCGAACTGCACCAGGTAACCGATGATGGGGACAGTACCTTCAAGGAGTTTGTGCAAAAGCATGGCTACGGCGTGCATCACCTGGGGTTCCAGGTGGGGGATCGCCGGGATGCTGTGGTGCGCGAGCTGGAAGAGCGTGGCTACCCGCTACGCACCGTGGGCATCTACCCAGATGGCAGCTGGACCATTGCCGACACAGAGGACACGTTGGGCGTAAATTTGAACATTAAGCCCCATATGTAAAATAGGAGGAACTTATGGCAGGGAAATATAGCGATTACTGCAAAAACCGTGCACAGCACTGCACCATCCATACCTATGATTTGGAAACCGGCACCGTTACCGATTTAATTCATTTTGATACAGCCGTGGAAGCTCCCAACTGGACCAAAGATGGGAAATACCTGATTTATAACAGCATGGGCAAGCTGTGGCGGTTGGATTTGGCCACCAAGGCAATCACCGCCATCCCCACCGGCATGGTAGATACCTGCAATAACGACCATGTTCTTGCCCCGGATGGCAGTGGCATCGCCTGTTCCAGCGGGCAAAATGACGATGAAACCTCCAACATCTATCTGGTAGATTATGCCACCGGCACCGCCAAGCGGGTGGTCTCCGAAAACTTAAGCTACCTGCATGGTTGGTCCCCGGATGGGAAAACGCTGGCATTTTGCGCCGGGCGGGCCTACCAGGGCCGGTTGGAATGGGATATCTATACGGTTCCGGTGGAGGGCGGCCCCGAAACCAGGCTGACAAATGCCCCCGGCCTGAACGACGGCCCGGAGTATTCCCCCGATGGCAAAAAAATCTGGTTCAACTCGGTACGCACCGGCCTGATGCAGGCCTATGTGATGAATGCCGATGGCAGTGCACAGACCCAAATGACCTTTGATGAGGATATGAACACTTGGTTCCCCCATATTTCGCCGGATAATACCAAGGTCGTTTACATTGCCTACCATAAGGGCGACCTGGAACCGGGCCAACACCTGCCGGATTTGAATGTAGAAATCCGCATGATTCCCGCCGCGGGTGGCACCCCCAAAACGCTGGTCAAGCTGTTCGGCGGGCAGGGCAGCATGAATGTAAACAGTTGGTCGCCGGATAGCAAACAGTTCGCTTTTGTCAGTTACCACCGGTAACGCTCTTGCCCGGCAAGGAGGAGATAGCCCCATGAAAAAAGTCAAACTTGGCCTATGTGGCACCGGCCTATGCGCCCGGCTTTTCCATCAACCCGCCCTGGCCCAAATGGCAAGCCACTTTGAAATTACCGCCATTTGCAGCGGCAAGGAAGAAAACTGTGCCCACTACGCCGCGCTGGGGGGCTGGCAAGCCACCTACTACACCGATTGGCGGCAGCTGGTGGCAGACCCAGAGGTGGAGGCCATCCTCAGTTCCTACCCTTATTTTCTTTCGGAAGCGCTGATTCAAGCGTGTGTGCAGCGGGGCAAGCATATTTTGGTGGAAAAGCCGCTGTGTGATAGCTGCGCCGCCGCCAACACACTGGCACAGCTGGATACCCGCGGCACCGTGGTTGGCGTAGCCGAAAATTGGCTCTACCTCCCCGCCGTACACACAATTCGCGCCCTCCTCGCCTCCGGTGAGATTGGCAGCCTGCGTTCCGTTTATCTATTCTCCATGTATGAAATGGAGCTAGGAAGCGAATATCTTGCCCAAAGCACCTGGCGCAAAACCGCCAAGGGCGGTATGATTCTTGATAGGGCCATCCACACCATCGCTCTCGAACACGCCATTGTCGGCCCTGTAGCCGAAGCCTGTGGCCTTCGCCAAAGCGTTCGCCCGGTTCTGGGGGAAAGTGATACCCTGTACACCGTATTCCGCCATAGCAACGGGGTTGTTGGCAGCCTGAACGTCTGTGCCTCGGCTGCCGGCCTTGAAACTGACCACACCATTGCCTTCATTGGCACCGAGGGCACCCTCAAGGTGGGGGGCTTCGTCAACGAGGTGACCATTCACGGCAAAGAGGGAGAGCGCACCCTCTCCATCGATAATGGGGATAACGGTTACCTGGCCGAGCTGCAAGATTTTTACACCGCCATCACCACCGGCAGCGAGATGGTCAGTTCCCTGCGCCGAGCCGTCATGGATTTGAACACTGCGCTTGCGCCGCTGGAAAGCCCCGGCCAATGGCTTACGCTGCCAAGCTACGCGCCATAGCGCGCATCTTCACCCTATCGAAACGGAGGAACCCCGATGAAGCATGATCAAACCATAAAGGCTGCGCTGTGGGTGGCGGCAGGCGGATACCTGCTGTACACCGCGTGGCAGCTGTTCTGTGGTGCCGCGGCACCGGGGGGCCTTCTGCTGGTAGCGGCGGTTGGTTTTGGCATCGGCGGCGCGGTGATTTTGGTAGTGGGGCTGCGCCGGATGCAGCGGGTGGCCACGGCCCAGCGGGCGGCCCCGCAAGCGGAGGACAGCCCCGAAGGAAAACCGGAGGGCAGCCCCGAGAATAGCCTCAAGGCAAGCCCCGGTGAGCGTGAATAAAACGCCCCCCTTTAAATCCACCATGCGCCTTCCTTTTGCTGCGCGGCAGCGCACCCATCAAAAATCCCGGCGGGCATCGTTTGTTTTCGATGCCCGCCGGGATTTTTAATAATAAAAGCTTACTTTTTCAGCTCGCCTATTTTAAAGCTGCGTCCTTCGCGAATCCAGTCCTTATATTCGGCAGTGGCGGCAAACATCACGTCACCGGCCGAGTTGATGGCGGTTTCAAAGGAATCCTGCACAACGCCGATGATGAACCCGATGCCCACCACCTGCATGGCGATATCATTGGGGATACCAAAGCTGGCACAGGCCAGCGGAATCAGCAGCAGGGAACCACCAGCTACGCCGGAAGCACCGCAGGCGGCCACGGTGGCCAGCAGCGAAAGCAGCAGCGCCGTGGGGATATCCACCACAACGCCCAGCGTGTGGGCGGCGGCCAAAGTCATCACGGTGATGGTGATGGCGGCGCCGTCCATGTTGATGGTGGCACCCAGCGGAATGGAAACCGAGTACATATCTTTATCCAGGCCCAGGCGCTCGCACAAAGACATATTGATGGGGATGTTGGCAGCGGAGCTGCGGGTAAAGAAAGCGGTTACGCCACTTTCGCGCAGGCAGCGGAACACCAGCGGATAGGGGTTGCGGCGCAGGAAGATAAAGGCAATCAGCGGGTCAACCACCAAGGCAACCACCAGCATACAGCCCACCAAAACCAACAGCAGCTTGCCGTAGGAGGTGAAAATATTCAGCCCGTTCTCCGAGATGGAGGTGTAAATCAAGCCCATGATGCCGAAGGGCGCCAGATTGATGATCCATTTTACAGCGGTGGAAACCGCGTTTGAAATATCCTGCAAGGCGGTGTGGGTGCCCTGCGATGCCCCGCGCAGCGCCAGCCCCAGCACCAGCGCCCATGCCAGAATGCCAATGTAGTTGGCGTTCATCAGCGAGGCAACCGGGTTGGCCACAATGTTTTGCAGCAGGTTCTGAAACACCTCTACAATGCCGCTGGGCGCCGCCTGGGCAATATCCTCAACGCCGGTAAACTGCAACGTAACCGGGAACAAAAAGCTGGCAACCACAGCGGCCACGGCGGCCAGCAGGGTACTGAGCATATACAGCACAATCACCGTGCCAAACTTTTTGCCCAGCCCCATGTGTGCCTGAGAAATCGAGCTGATAACCAGCACAAACACCAGAATGGGCGCGATGGATTTGAGCGCGCCTACAAACAGGGTGCCCAGCATCCCTACCCATGCCATGCCCGGCAGCAGCAGCGCCAGCACAATGCCCACCACAAGGCCAGCCGCAATCCGCAAAATCAGGCTGAGATCCATCCATTTTTTTACAACTGCTTTCAAAATAATTCCTCCACCCCGCACCGCTCTTGATGCCGCAGCGGCGCAGTCTATTTTCGCCATTCCATTTGGCTGTATTTCAGAATAAACCCAAACGAGAAAAATGTCTACCTTCATAATACAGTTTTGTAAAAAACACGGCTTTTTGGCAGAATATGTACGCTGACGAGGGACATTTTATGCACGCTGCCCAATAAAAATAACAGCGAACAACCAAACGCGGCGCTTTTCTCGTTATCTCGCACAAACCGGGGCAAGGTAGCTTGTCATATAAAAATACAACGGTGCTTTTGGTAGTTTTTGCTTTCCAAACCGCCTCTTGAACCACAAAACAGTCCATGGCTTTGCGAGCCATGAAACGAGAAATGCCCCACTTTTCCTACATGAATACCCTACGCAAAACATAAGGCTTCGGAAAAGCAGAGCATTTATTTAGAAAAAAATGGGGGGCCGACCGAAGCCAGCCCCTTGAAAGTTGTTACAACTTTTGTTCTACATAACCAGTATATGCTTTCTCGTATAGAAAGTCAACAATTTTTTTCGCGAATTTGTAACTTGATACCAGTGTAGCATTGGCTAAAAAGTAGTCCTTGTTTCGAGGAAGCATAGTATCAAAGAATTTCTTTAGCTTTCGATATGTATACTGCCGCGTTTTCAGCGAGGTGCCGGTCTTGTCAAAGAGAAACAGTGATGCTACAAAATCATGAATCACAGGGTTTGACAGTTTCGATACTTTCGATTTTGACCTTTTCAAAGATGGAATTTGTGAAACATAGCTGTCTACCTGATTGGAAACCCTGAATGTGCGAGAGTAAGGCCGCTGCAAGCTGTTGAGAAGGCAGTTGTTATGAGCAGCTGCGTTCCTCAACCATTTTGTGGGCAACAGCAGGTTGCACAGCTTACTGTTCCATCCACCATTGTTTTTACTGTATAAGCGATAGAGGTTGATAAACTGCCCGAACGATAGAACCTCTATGGCGTTCCAAACGGCATACCCCTCTTGCTCCATCTTTCCTACGAGGTCTTTGCAATAGGAAACCTTCCCTTTGTTGACAATATCGGTTTTCACGCTCGGGTATTCAGCGAAGTATTGTGCCATGAGAGAGTAGCCATCCTCCTTGGGGTTTTGGCTAATGTCTGCCATAAGGCCAACCTTGAGGAAGTGCTCAATATCCTGCGTGAGTGCTACAATCTGCTTGCGCAAAAAAGCATCTAAGGTTGAAAGCTCCTTCAAATAGGCAAAATCCAAGTCATGATATTTTTCAGAATCTTTTTCCTTTTGGAAATCCTTTGCGAATGCTTTTGCCTTGAAAAAATAGGTGCTTTCGCGCAGGAACTGCTCGGCCTCTGCTTCAGAACAGATTTCAAATTTAATCCCGCAGTGGTCGCGCATATAGGCGATTTGTTCTTTTACAGTCAGTTTTTCTTTTCGTGGCATTTTATCCCCTTGTTTCGATAAAAAAGTTGCTTTATTATACCATGATTTCAAGCATAAAACAATCAAGATGGTATGCTTATTAGAAATAGAAATTTTTATCCAGCCGCCTATAGCCATCACCGGAAACGATTATTCTGTCATCCCCAAGCCATGCAAGGCCTGCCGGTTTCGCGAGTGGCCTACCCTTTTCGCTTTGTCTGCTTTGAGCAATGGTCGATTATCCCCTATCATTTTGGAAAAACAGTCCTGTGGTTCTGTATCGCCACACCCACGGATAATTTTGTATGCAAAATTACCGAGCATAGCTTTGCGCGCAGCACGCCGGAGGTGACCTCCAAAATCGTGCTTTTGGTTGTAAAAACTCCCGCCACCCCGCAAATCCTTCACAGAAAAGGTCAAGAAAGCGAAAAAAGAACGTTGCCGCAATTTTCATTGCGGCAACGTTCTTTTTGGTGGGCCATCCAGGACTTGAACCCGGGACCAAGCGGTTATGAGCCGCCGGCTCTAACCAACTGAGCTAATGGCCCTTACTCAATCAGCAATGGCTATTATAGCAGATTTTTTGCCGGTTGCCAACCATTTTTTGCGGTTTCAGGCTTCTTTTTCGTGTTTTTTAAGCCCCGCCGCTCAATTTTTTGCCTGCCGCCGCATAGGTTGTACCCTGGGGGTGGTTCGATGCCGCAGCACCAAAAACATAGCGCACAAAAGGGGCGCTGGCCCGGGCTTGCACCGGCCTGCCTTGCCCACGTCCGGTTTGCGCCCTGCCTTGCGCGCCCCCACCTTACGTGGCCCCGGCCGCCCCGCGCCCACCTTCTCCACGCCAAGGTCACCCGCCGCGCGTCTGCCTGCGCCCGCTCGCTTTTCTACGCCCTTATTTTGGCCTGCCTGCTTGCCCTTCTGCTTGCCTTCTCCGGCTGCGGGGGGCGGGGGGCTGGCGGGGGCAGTCGCCCCTCCCTCACGGCATCCGGCGGCGGGCAGGCAGGGGGCGATACCCCCGGCCCCCTGGCCCCCCCCAAATTCCAGCGAAGCTACCGGCCTTCCCAATCCCACCGGCTTTCCCAGCCCCATCGGCTCTGCCGGTTCCACGGCTTCGCCCCCTACATCCAGCGCCCCCAACGCCGACCCTTTCCCTGCATCTTCTGAACCTGCCGCCTCCTCCGATTCCCCCAGTTCCCCCGCCTCTTCCACTGCCTCTGCTTTCCCCAAATCCGCCACCTCCCCCCCGCCCCCCGCTTCGCAAAAATCCACCGCAGAACCCGCCTCCCCCCCTCCCCCCGCCCTAACCTACCGGGCGGTTTGGCTGTCCTATCTGGAGCTGGCCGAGGCCGATTATTCCTCCGCGGCGGCATTTTCGGCCTGGGCCCGGGGGGTTATGGCCAACTGCGCGGCGCTAGGGGCCAACACCGTGCTGGTGCAGGTGCGCCCGTTTGGGGATGCCCTTTACCCCAGCGCCCTGTTCCCCTTCAGCCACCTTTGCACCGGCACCCAAGGGGCCAGCCCGGGGTTTGACCCCCTGGCCCTTCTGCTTGCCGCCGCGCAGGGGCAGAGCCTTGCGGTGGAGGCCTGGGTCAACCCCTACCGCCTAGCCGCCGGGGGCATCCCGGCCGGTTACGCCGCCACCAGCCCGGCCACCACCCATCCCGAATGGGTAAAAACCACCGCCGATGGCCAATACCTTGACCCCGCCCTGCCCGCCGTGCGGGAATATATTGCCGCCGGCCTAGCCGAGCTTTGCGAAAATTACCCCCTTGCCGGCATCCAGTTTGACGATTATTTTTACCCCACCACCGCCACCGGCTTTGATAGCACCGCCTACGCCGCCTACTGCCAGGCCACCGCCGCCCCCCTGCCGCTGGATGCTTGGCGGCGAGAAAATGTGAACGCCCTGGTTCGCGTTTGCTGGCAAACCGTGCACCGGTACCCCGGGGTGCGGTTTGGCATCTCGCCCCAGGGCAACCCCGATAACAACTACGCCGTGCAGTACAGTGATGCCGCCCTCTGGCTTTCCACCCCCGGCTACCTGGATTATTTGCTCCCCCAGCTTTATTGGGGGCAGCAGTACGGCGGCGGCACGGCACGCTTTGCCCTACAAAACATTGCCGCCACCTGGCTGGCGCTGCCCCGCGCGGCGGGGGTATCGCTCTATTTTGGGCTGGGGGCCTTCCGCATCGGGGTGGGGGATGGCGGCGGCGCTGCCAGCCTTGCCGAATGGCAGAGCGGCCAGGCCCTGGCCGGGCAGGTGCGCTGGCTGGCAAACGCCGGGCCAGGCTGCGCGGGCGTGGCAATTTACCGCTATGGCTCGCTGTTTGGGGGCGGCGAATGGGGGGCGCTGGCCGCGCAGGAACAAAAAAATCTCGCCCTGGCATGGGGCTGCCCACAATTTTGACTTGTAGCAGGGCGGCAAATCGTTTATAATATAGAAGTACGCTTGCCCCGGCCCGCCGGGCAAGCGCCGAAAAATAATTTCTGCGGTGCCGCCCCACGGCTGCGCCCATAAAACCCCGGAGGTAAATGAAGGTATGAAAAACAAAAAGCGCTGGCTGGCAGCCCTATTGGTCGTGGCGTTGGCTTTCTCCCTGGCAGGGTGCAACTTCCGCGAGGTTGCCAGCGACCTGATTATTAAGGTGATGGGCGTTGACGAAAGCGACACGGAGGAACCCTCGAACGATATCTACGCCCCGGCGGGCGGCTCCGTCACCTTCCCCGAGGGGATGGATACCGCCTCCCGTTTTGTCACCACCCTGCAAGATGGCAACCTGTATATTGCCTTCAACGGCATTGCCAACCGCAGCACCGGGTATTTTACCCCGGCCGGCGATAGCGTTACCATCTCCAGCTATGCCTCCACCGATTCCCCCACACTTACCGAGTATAAAGCGGCCCTGTGGCAGCTTTCGGACGATGAAACCTCCACCCAATATGTGCCCGGCACCACCGTCTACTTTACCACCAGCACCGACCAATCCTGCTACACCTACACCGTCAGCGGGCTGGATGTCGGCAAGCGGTACAAGGTGGTTGTCAGCTACGATTCCGGCAAATACTATGTTTCGGGCGGTATGCAGGTGCAGGGCGTTGGGGGCGATGCCCTGAAGGACGTGGAAGGGCAGGAAGGCGAGGCTTAACCGCCGTCGCCGGCACGGGCACACAGGCCCCCGGCCCACCGGCCACCAAGGCCGCCAAAGCTGCCAAAATGCCGCCCAAAGCACTATGGGCGAAAATGCGGGCCGCTATGGCCCCGCCACCGCAAAACCATCCCCAAACCCCGGCGCACCCGCGCCGGGGTTTGCTATGATTTTTGGATAGAGGAGCGTTAAATTTTGAAACCGAACACCAAGCAACTGCGCAACACCCTGCTGCTAATGCTGGCGGCCTTTATTTGGGGCACCGCCTTTGTGGCCCAAAGCGTGGGCAGCGGCTACGTTGGCCCCTACACCTTTTTGGCAAGCCGAAGCTGGCTGGCCTGCCTGTTTTTGGCCGGGGTAATGGCCGTGCAGGGGCGGCTGAACAAATACCGCCACGCCACCCCCACCGTGCCTTTTCGCCGCCGCACCCTGCTGGTGGGCGGCGGGCTGTGCGGGGCCATGCTGTTTGCGGCAAGCGCCGCCCAGCAGATGGCCATGAGCAGCACCACCGCCGCCAAGGCCAGCTTTTTAACCGCCTTGTATGTGGTGCTGGTGCCGGTGGCCGGGGTGTTTACCGGGCGGCGGCCCGGCTTGCGCATTTGGCTTTGCGTGGCGGCCAGCGTGGTGGGGCTGTACCTGCTTTGCATGGCCGGGCAGGGCAGTATCCGCCTATCCGGGGCCGAATGGCTGCTTTTGTTGGGTGCCTTTTTGTTCTGCCTGCAAATTTTGCTGGTGGGGCACTACAGCCCCCAGTTGGACGGCGTAAAATTAAGCTTTATCCAGTTTTTAACCACCGCCATCCTATCCACCCTGGCCATGTTTTTGTTGGAGCAACCCACCCTGGCCCAGCTGGCCGGGGCGGCGGTATCCATTGCCTACTGCGGCATTTTTTCAAGTGGTGTGGCCTACACCCTGCAAATTGTGGGCCAAAAAGGGTTGGACCCCGCCATTGCCAGCCTTGCCATGTGCCTGGAAAGTGTGTTTGGCGCGCTGGCCGGCTGGGTGATTTTGGGCCAAACGCTAACCCCCGTTGAGCTGGCCGGCTGCCTGTTGATGTTTGCCGCCATTGTGGCTGCCCAGCTGCCCGATAAACCCCAAAAAGCCGATAGCCAGGCCCCTGGGGCAGAACGTGCCAATTGTCAAGATACAAAATAGATAGCCTTTGTGGGAAAAAGTTGTCATTTTGCCACTTGTTTTATGGCGGCATCCATGGCAAAATAGAAGTAATCCGCGTTTTGAACAGGATGAAAACCCACGTAAGGGAGGTTGTGAAGGATGAACGGCATCTTTGTACAGACAGAATACCACGGTAGGCTGATACGCAAAATTGTTTGCGGCAGCGAGGTACGCTGGTTTATCGGCTCCAATTGTGCGGTAACCTACGCCACCATGGCCGAGTGCGAACAAATGATTGACCATGCCCTGCAACCCAAGCAGGCTGCGCTTTCTCTATAACCATAACGAACTAGATACAAACCGCGCCGGGGCCGTTGCCGTCCACAGTCTACCTTTCGTGTAGAAGGACGCTTGCAACAGCCCCGGCGCGTATTATTTTTTTGGGTGGTGCAGGCGTTGCCGCCCGCTTTTTTGGCAGCAGGGGCGCTTGGCCGTTAAGGCATTTGGCAGCAACCCCCTACCGCTATTTTTAATGTTTTTTATTGCTTTGCAATAAAAAACAACGCATTAAAATTCGCCACGCCCCTCGCCGCTGCGCGGCAACCGGGGCGGATGGCTAAAAAAATAGCCACCGGCTATTTTTTCACGCCTTTTTCCGCTTAAAAAACCGGCCCAGCAGCAGGTTGGCCATGCTGCCCACGGCCTGGCGGTCGTAAAAGATAACCCCCGCCGTAAGCAGCGCATTCCAGAAAAATGCCCCCGGCATCCCCAGGTACAAAATGGCAATCTCAGCCAAAATCAGCCCCAGGTTCACCAGCAGGCGGGTGGGGTTAAAATCAATTTCCAGCAGCCCGCGGGTGGAGTAGGCGCGCAGCACAAACACCAGCAGCAGCGCCAAAAAGCTTGCCGGGGCCACGCCAATTGGCCCCACCCACAGGATGAACAGGTAGTTGAGCACCAAATTGACAACCGCCCCCGCCAGCATGGTGTACAGCGAACCGGTAGAGCGCTTGAACACCACGTACACACTGTTTAAAAACAGGTTCATGCAGGTGCAAAGGGAGCCAAGGGTCAAGAAGGGCACAAACTGCCAGGCATCGTAAAAATCGTGCTTAAAGGCCAGCATCAGGGGCTGGCAAAGCCAAATGATGCCCGCCGCGCAGCAAAACATAACGCAGGCATACACCCGGAACACCCGCGAGAAAAATGCGGCGCGGTTTTCCTCCTCGGTCACGGCCGAAAGCTGCCAGGCCTCATAAAAAATTTGGCCCAGCGTGCTGACGATGGAGGGGAAAAAGTACCCGGTGTTCAGCAGCCCCACCCAGGCGTTGCCGCTGCGCCCGCCGTAGCCATCGCACATACCCCGCACAAAAAACAAATCGGACGCATTGATGACCCAAAAGCTGATGGATGCCGGTATCATCGGCACACAGTAGCGCAGCATCTCCCGCCACAGGCGGGCGCTAAACTTTTTGGGGTTCAGGTAGGGCCAGCACCGCCCTGCCAAAAACACAAACACGGTGGAGATGGCATCGCTGGTGATGATGGCCAAAATGTAGCCCACCGCCCCCAACTGCAACACGTTAATGTATAAAATATACCCGCCAAACAGGGTGGCACTGGTTAAAATGCCATCGATGGCCACCAACCGGTTGATCATCCGGGCGCGCACAAATTGGGTGCAGAGGGTGCGCAGGCAGCTCATCAGCACACAAAAATACACCAGCACAATATACCCGGCCACATCCGGTATCAGCCGTACCAGCGGCCAAGCCAGCAGCATTAAAAAGAAGCCCAGCAAAATGGTTACCAGGCCGTTGGTAAACACCGCACTGCGGTCGGGCTTTTTATCCATCCCAAACCGAATAATCGCAAAGCTGACCCCCAAGCTTACCACCGGGATTAGCAGGTTCGATATCTGAGAAATCA
>JAQUSS010000128.1 GCA_028710135.1 Gemmiger sp.
CATGATGGTGCCGATAAACACCACATCAATCAAACGGTCGGCATTGATGCCAAAATCCACGGCAAAGTGGAACGCAAAGGCCATGGCAAGCACCATGCCCAGGGCAATAAGCACCCCATACCAGTAGATGTTAAAGCCCCCCAAAGAAAACGCCACGCGGTTCAGGGTAAATTCCAGCCCAAGGCCGGGGAAAGACACGTTATATTGCATTATTTCATCCTCTATGCCCGCGGTTTGCGGGCGGTTGCAAGCTATTGCGGGTCAATTTGCACGTAGGCACTATTTTCCTCGCGCAGCATGGTTTGCAGGGCCTTGTTGGCATCCTCCACCGTCAAGGCTGCCAGTGTTTCAATCTCGCTGGCCAGGCTGCGGCCCTTCAGCTGGGCACCGGCCATCTGGGCGGCGGCATCCTCCACACACTCCAAATCGGCCAGCAGCTCGCCGTACATCTGGTTTTTCACCAGGGTAAACAGCTCTTCGTCCACACCTTCGCGGCGCAGGCGGTCAATCTCCTGCCGAAGAAGCTCGGCCACCTTGCGGGGCTGGGCACTCTCCCCCGTGAAGGCGATGCAGCAGCAGCCGCGCGGGGCAACGGTATCGCCACCAAAATCGGGGTTGACCAGGCTTTCATCGTAAAGGCGGCGGTAGAGGGTGGTCATGCCGCCACAGATAAGCTCGGGCAAAATATCGCACAAAATTTCCTGCCGCGCATCCCCGCGGGGCAGCGGGGCTTCGCGGTAGCCCAGCGCAAAGCAGGGCTTGGTTACCGGCATGGTAAAGGTCGCTTCCTTTTGGGGTATCGGCCCATCCTCCGGCAAAAACTGCCAGCTTACCGTATGCGCGGGCGCGGGTTCATCCAACCCGGCCCGCTGGCAGGCCCGCAGCACCTGCTCCGGCGCAATGTTGCCCGCCACCGAGAGCACCATGTTGCCGGGGCGGTAAAAGGCGGTGGTGCAATCGTACAGTATCTCCGGGGTTAGGGTGGCAATGCTTTGCACGGTGCCCGCAATATCATCCCGGATGGGGTGTTGCCGGTAAAGGCAACGGAACAGCGCGGTAAGCAGCCGCCAATCGGGGCTATCCTCGTACATTTTGATTTCCTGGCCGATAATCCCCTGCTCCTTGGCGATGGTGGCCTCGGTAAAATAGGGGTGGCCCACCATCCCCAGCAAAATATCCAGGTTTTCGTCAAAGCCGCCGGTGGCCGAGAAGATATAGCAGGTACGGTCGTACCCGGTAAAGGCATTGGCCGAGGCCCCAGTTTTGGCGTAAAGGTCGAACGCATCCCCCTGGTCCGATTCAAACATTTTATGTTCAAGAAAGTGCGCGGTGCCTGCCGGCAGCGAAACTGGCCGGCCATCCAGGGTAAAATTGCGCGTTACCGCGCCAAAATCCGCTGCATACATGGCGTGTACCGTGCTGTAGCCGGGCATGGTGCGGCAAAGCACCGTCAGCCCGCTGGGCAGGGTAATTACCTGGCAGCTTGCGGCGGCGGCGGCCTTTTGGCGGATGGCGGCGGCGCGTGGCGCATCAAAGTTTTTCATCCGCTGCCTCCCCTTCCCCTTCGGTTGCCGTAACCGCGTAGCAAACCGAGTAGCTGTACCCCTGCAAAACCTGCTGCACCTGGCGGCGGGTAACGGCTTGGGTCAGCACCTTTTCGTATTCGGGCGGGGCCAGGGCCTCGTCCCGGGTAATCTGCTGGTAGTACCAGCTTTCGGTTCCCGCCAGGGTATCATACACCGCATCAAAGCCCGAAAGTAGGGCGCGGCGGCAATCCTCCAGCTCCTCGGGGGTTACCAGCGCCGTTTGCAGGCTTTGCAGTTCCTTCAAAATAGCCTGCTCGGCCCTTGCCTCCCCGCCCGGCTCCACGCCGCTATCCACCATCATAACGCCGGTGGCACGCAGCGCGGTGGAGCCACAGTAATAGCAAAGGCTCTGTTTTTCCCGCACATTGCGGAACAGGCGGCTGGTTACGGTGCCGCCAAACACCCCCATTGCCAGGCGCAGGGTGGCCAGCGTGGGTATTTCGGCCGTGTTGCCCCGGGTAAACAGCATACACAGCTTGGCCTGGGTCAGCGCGGGCACCCGCTCGGTATACCGCTGCGGGGCGGTGCGTGGCATGGCCATCAAGGGGGATAGCGGCTGGGGCGCGCGGTTTACCGTTTGCAGCCGCTCCAGCAGCTTATCGGCCACCCGGTCAGCATCCGCCCCCTGCACCATCACATCAATGGCGGCGGTGGCAAGGATGCGGTCGTACTCGGCCTTTAGGGTGGCGGGGGTTACGGCGGGCAGCTCCTTCAGGTAGCCGCCCAGCTCAATCCCAGCGGGGGAATCGCCATAAAAGCGGCGGCGGGCCTGGCGCACGCAGTAGCGGCGTTTATCGTTAAACTCGCTTTGCAGGCGGCGGGCCAGCGTTTCTTTCTCAATGGCAACGGCCTCGGGGTCAAACCGGCCATCCACCAAATACGGCTCAAACACCGTGCCAAAAACAAGGTCGGCATATTCTGCCGAAAGATTCTCCCCTGCCAGGGCAAATTGGTCTTTGATGCCGCAGATATCGGCCGAGAGTACACGGTCGCACCCGGCAGCGCCCAAATCCACCCCAAGGTCTGCCCCGTAAAGGCGGGCCAACGTGCGGGAAAGCTGGGTCATATCCGGGCAGGCGGCGTTGCCCCGCTCCAAAACCAGGGGCAGCACAGCAGCATCGGTGGCGCTTTGGCGCAGCGGGGTGTACCGCAGGTGGATGGCAATGCGGCAGCGGTTAAATTTTTCGGCATCCAGGGTGGTGATAAAAACCCCCTCGGCCAATTTTTTACGTTCCAATCCAATACCTCCATTGGGTGTGTAGAAATATAGTTATTATACCCTTTTTGGGGGAAGGTGTAAAGGGCACCGGGGGCGAAGTGCTGCGCCCCCTTTTGCCCTGCCGCCCCCCTGCCGCCAAGGCGGATGCCCCCACACAAACGCAGGGCCGCCCCCGGCAAATACACTGCCGGGGGCGGCCCCAAACCCTATCCCTCTATCAAAACCAATCCTCTACTATCGGATTACTGGATAAACGCATCGTGGATGGCGGCAACCGCCTTATCTGCGTCCACCGCATCGATGATTACGCTGATTTTAATCTCGCTGGTGGAAATCATGTGGATGTTGATGTTCTGGCCAAACAGTGCCTCGAACATGGTGGAGGCAACGCCCGAGTGGCTTTGCATCCCGGCGCCCACAATGGAAACCTTGGCGCAGTTTTTGTTGATAAGCACCTCGCCGCCATTAAAGCGGGTTTTGTTATCCTCCAAAATGCGCTTGGCATTCTCGGCCTCGGTTTTGGGCACGGTGAAGATCAAATCCTTCTTGCCGTCCCGCCCCGAGGATTGCAGGATGATATCGACGTTGATTTTTTTCTGTGCCAGCAGGCTGAACACCTTAAACGACATACCGGGTACATCCGGCACCTCTAAAATCGAAATAACGGCAACGTTTTCGTCCTTGGCAACACCCTTGATCAGCATACCTTCCACTTTGGTTTCCTCCTTCACAATTGTACCGGGCACGGGGTTCAAGCTGGAAATAACCTCCAGCTCCACACCGTATTTTTTAGCAAGCTCCACGCTGCGGTTGTTTAGCACCTGTGCGCCCAGGCTGGCAAGCTCCAGCATCTCGTCAAAGGTGATTTCTTTCAGCTTGGTGGCCTTGGGTATCTTGCGGGGGTCCGCGGTGTAAACGCCCTCCACATCGGTGAAAAGCTGGCAGCGGTCGGCGTGCAGTGCCGCCGCCAACGCCACGGCGGAGGTATCGCTGCCGCCACGGCCCAAGGTGGTGATATCCTCCGATTTATTTAACCCTTGGAACCCGGCCACCACCACCACGCGGTTGCGGGCAAGCTCGCTTTCCAGCCGCTCGGTGTTCAGCCGCTTGATGCGGGCGCTCATATAGGTGCGGTCGGTGGCAAAGCCCGCCTGCCAGCCCGTTAAGCTGACCGAGGGTACCCCAATCTCCTGCAAGGCCATCGCCAACAGTGCAATGGAAATCTGCTCGCCGGTGGCAAGCAGCATATCCATCTCCCGGTGGGATGGGTCGGTTGTAATTTCAGCCGCCTTCACCAGCAAATCATCGGTGGTATCGCCCTGGGCGGATACCACCACCACCACATCGTTGCCCGCGTTGCGGGTATCGGCCACAATGCGCGCTACACGAAAAAGACAATCCCGGTCCCGGACGGATGTTCCTCCAAATTTTTGTACAATAAGGCCCATGCTTCCTCTTTCCTCCCCGTTTTTGGTTGCGTTATTCCACTGTTGCGCCGATATTATCGGGCAGCAGACGGTATACGGTAAAGTTTTTCATCTTTTCGCTGGTGGGCAGCCCCGCCTTGGCCCGCTCAAAAAAGGCGGTATCGCCCCGGCGAACCACCGCCATAATGGTTGGCCCGGCCCCCGAAATATAGACGGCCAGCGCCCCCAAATCCAGCGCAAACTCAAACAGCTCATCCCCGCCGGGTATCAAGGGCAGGCGGTATTGCTGGTGGAGTGCATCCTTGGTGGCTACCCCCAACAGGCCATAATCGCCATCGCAAAAGGCGGCGGTGGCAAGGGCCGCGCGGGAAAGATTGTAAACGGCATCCTTGTGGGAAACCATTTGGGGCAGTGCCGCCCGCGCCTTGGCCGTCAATAGCCGGAAATTGGGCACAAAGGCCGCAAAGGCAAGCTGCTCGTCAATATTTTTTTTGACGGTGTACACCTGCCCCTCGTCGTACACGCTGGTTACAAAGCCGCCCAGCATGGCGGGGGCCACATTGTCGGGGTGGCCCTCAATGGCGGTGGCAAGGGTTAACATCTGCCGCTTGGTAAGCTTATCGCCCAATAATGCGTTGGCCCCCAGGATGCCCGCCACAATGCAGGCCGAGCTGGAGCCAAGGCCCCGCGCCATGGGGATATCGTTGCGCTGGGTGATTTTTAGCCCCCGCAGCGGGATGCCCAATTGGTCATACACGGCGCGGGCGCTGCGGTAAACCAGGTTGTTGGCCCCCGCCGGCACATGGGTGCCATCCACCGAGGTAATATCCACGGTATCGCACGCTTCAAAGGTAAAAACATTGTGCATCGAGAGCGCTAGGCCCAGCGAATCAAAGCCCGCGCCAACATTGGCACTGGTAGCCGGAACAGAAACGGTAAACATCACACTTCCCCTTCCCGTCATTCGGCCAGCAGCCGCAGGTTGACGCATACCTCGCCACCCATCGTTTCGATTTTTTCGGCAATTTGCGCAATCTGTGCCGCGGTGGCGGCTTCAATCAAATACCCGGCCTCACCGTTCTCAAAGAAAATTTCCCGCCCGGGCCCGGTGATGGGGTGCAGCATGGTGGTTGCCACCCGCTTTACCCGGATGTAATAGGGGGCGGGCCGGTCGTTCTCCATCATGCCCGCAAGGGGGGCGGCGGGCTTCCAAAACAGGCTATCGTGGATGGCGGCGCCGTTTTTCAGCGCATCCACCACATCGGCCACCACGGCGCTGGCGGTGGGCAGCTTGCCCGCGCCCTTGCCGTAAAACACCACATCGCCCAGCATATCGCCGGTCATCTGCACGGCGTTAAACACATCGTCCACATTGGCAAGCTGGTTGGTAAAGGGCACCATCATGGGTTCCACCCCGGCGGTTACCCCGCCCTTGCCGTCCAACCGGCACCAGGCAATCAGCTTGATGGCGCAGCCCAGCGCATCGGCAGCCCGCACATCGGCCACGCCCACCTGCCGGATGCCCCTGGCGGGTACATTTTGGGGGTAGATGTGGTGCCCGCAGGCAAGGCTTGCCAAAATGGCAATTTTGCGGCAGGCATCCCGGCCATCCACATCATCGCCGGGGTCTTTTGTTTCGGCATAGCCAAGCTCCTGCGCCAGCTTAAGGGCCTGGGCAAAATCCATCCCCTCCCGCTTCATTTTGGTCAGCATAAAGTTGGTGGTGCCGTTCACAATGCCGGTAATCTCGCTGATGGTGTTGGCCGCCAGGCACTGGTGCATGGGGGTGATGATGGGGGTGCCGCCGCCCACGCTGGCCTCAAACAAAAAGGCCGCATCATGCGCCTTGGCCAGGGCCAGCAGCTCGGCCCCATAGGTGGCAACCATCTCCTTGTTGCTGGTGCATACGCTGCGCCCGCTCTCCAGGCACTGGCGCACAAAGGGGTAGGCAAATTTTGTGCCGCCGATGGTTTCCACCACCACCTTCACCTCGGGGTCGCTCAAAATCACCCCGATATCCTGCACAAAAAGCGCCGCATCCGGCGAGGCGGAAAAATCCCGCACATCGAGGATATATTTTACCTCCACCGGTTCCCCGGCGCGGCGGGCAATGGAGCCCGCGTTGCGGCGGCATACCTCTAACACGCCGCTGCCCACCGTACCAAACCCCATAATCGCAATTTTTGCCATGCTTTTCTCTCCCTTACATCCATTGTATCGTTGCCCTTGCGGGAATATTCAAGGCCGGGCGCTGCCCTGCCAACGTTCCCTGCCGGGCTACCAGGTTACGTTCAGCCGCCGCGGTGTATCTCCACCACGCTGGGGCTGTGCGCCAACCGGTTTAGCATTGCCTCCACCGTCATCTGCATGGTGCCGGTGCGGATGGTTACCTCCACCTGCGCGGCCCCATTTTCGGGGCGGGACTGGGTGATGGTTTGGATGGATGC
>JAQUSS010000019.1 GCA_028710135.1 Gemmiger sp.
TGGGTTGGGAATGCGCATCCCGTCCGGGGGGCGGTGGCGGTTGGGGCGTTCCGTAGGGGCACGATACATCGTGCCCGCCCTGTGGGGGCAACGGGGCCTTGGTGAAATTTGTGCCGCGCACCCGGGCATCCCCGGTACCGTACATACCGCCCGGGGGGGGGCGGCCACCATGTATGGTGGCCCTACGGAGGTTGCGGTTGGGATTGGCGCACCCCGCCCGGGGTTTGCGGCAGGGCAAAATTTGTGCCGCCGACCAATGGGGGCAACGGGGCCTGGCAAAATATGCGCCGCGCACCCCGGCAACCCCTGTACCGTACGCACCGCCCGGGGGCGGCCACCATGTATGGTGGCCCTACGGAGGCAACGCACCCCCGGCAAAATATGCACCGCCGCACCGTGGTATCCCCCCGCACCATGCCCCGCCCGTGTTTGCGGCCACGGCGGGCGGTGCCCCCCGCCCTACAAAAAAACACGCCCCCTGCGGGGGCGTGCGGTATGGTTTTGTTGGTTTGGCCGCTAGGCGCTAGGCGTTAAACAGCTGGCAGGTGTTTTTGCCGCTGTGCTTGGCCTTGTACAGGGCGTTATCGGCCCGGCGGTACAGCTCCTCAAACGCGGTGCCATGCTGGGGGAACAGCGCAATGCCCACGCTGATGGTGGGGTGCAGGTTTTTGCCGCCGGGGGTGGGGGTATCGGCCAGGGCTTGCAGCAGGTTGCGGGCCTTGCGCAGGGCGTGCTCCGGCTCGGCATTGCCCCGCACAAACACCATAAATTCGTCCCCGCCCAAGCGGCAGACATAATCGGTTGTGCGGAACTGCCGCTGCAACAGCTGGGCAATACATTCCAGCACGGCATCGCCGTAGCTGTGGCCGTAGGTATCGTTCATAGATTTAAAATTGTCGATATCCAAAATCATCATGGTGCCGGGGGCATCGCCCATGGCCAGCAGGGCGCGTATCTGGCTTTCGGCCGCGCCGCGGGTCATCAGGTTGGTAAGGCTATCGGTATCGCGCTGGCGGCAAAGTTGGTCACTCAACAAATACTCGCGCACCTTGCTGGTTACGTGGTGGTGGCCCAAAATAATGCCAATGGCAAGGCAGCACAGCGTCCAAAGGGCACTGTAGCAAAAAACCTCCCACGTTTCGGTTGCAAAGGCAAGCAACAAAAACAGCACCTCCGCCAAAGTGGCGGGCAAAATCGATTGCCAAAAAGGGGCCGAAACAAAGGTGGGGAAAATGGCCAGCAGCACACAAAAAAGCAGGGGGTCGTGCCCGGGGTAAAACAAAAGCTCCGATAAAATGGCAAACAGGTAGCTGAAGGAGATGCTGACGAAAAGCAGCACCGTGCTTCGGCGGGAGGGTGGGCTGCCCTGCTGCGGCGCAAGAGAGTAGCACACTAAGGTGCCCAACAGGTACAAAAAGGTTGGCAGGGGCAGGGTGTGGGCCTTGGTATCAAACACAACCACAAAAAGCACAAGGCCACCGCAAACAATGCCGATAAACAGGCTCATCAACCGCAGCATCCGCTGGTTGGCAAGGCGCATGGTATCCTGGTGGGTGTCGCGCAGGGTGGGGGTCATTCCGGCGTTCCATAGCAGCTTGAACTTGGTATAGGGAATGGATTCGGACATCATAATAATCGGCTCGCCCCCCTGTTTGCTGGTTTGTCTACATAAATTTGGTTACAAGGTATAGTTTAGCATAGGTGACTTGTGATAACAATTGACGTTTTGCACGGAATATAGGGCAGATTCCCGTTGTTTTCCCGTGCGGAGGTGTCGATAATTGTCATATTTCACAAATTGTTTTTCACTCGCGCACGGGTGGTGGCCCAGGGCGGGTAAAAGGCGGCCGGGCCGGCCTTTTGGCGGCAAAACTACCGGCAAGTTTACCGGCGGGTGGCCCCGGCGCGGCGGCGGGCCATGGCAAGGTATAGTTGGTCGTTCGGCAGGTGGTTTTCGGTGGTGGGCAGGGTGCCGGGGGCGGCATCGGGGTACAGTTCCTGCTGCTGCCAGGTGTTGTAGTAGGGGCCATCCCCCTTGGCACGCAGGCTGCCCATCAGGGTGCGCAGCAGCCGGGCGGTCAGCTTAACATCGGTGTGGCAATCGTTGGCGTAAAAACCGGCCCATTTGTCATGCTCGGCCTCCCGCAGGGCTTTATCGGCCGCGGCGTAATCGTCGGCGGCGCAGCCAAGCAGGTAAAAGCTTTCTTTATAATCCCGTTGCCCGGCATCGGCCGCGCAAACCCACGCATCGCAAAACAGCACGGCCCCGTGCAGGCAAAGGGCGTACAGCCGCACCTGTAGCAGCAAATTGTCCTGCCAAAGGCGGCCACCGGCCTCGGCGGCGGCCTCGCACCGCTCCCACAGGGGCTCCATGCGGGTCAGGGCCTCGGCACAGCGGGCGCGGTACCAGGCAATTTGCCCCGCAAAGGGGATATCCCCGGTGGCCCAGGCAAGGGCGGGCGCGGCGGCCTCCTCCTCCCCCCGCAGCCACTGGGTTGCCAAAATGCGGGTGGTGTAGTTGGCAAACTGTTCGCCGCCGTGTTGGTCGCCCAGGGGGCCAAAGGCGGCGGTGGCCTCGGGCCAAGCCTCCAGGCAAACGGCCAGGCTTGCCAGCGCCCCGGCCGAAAGCGGCGGCGGTGCGTTTTCGGCCTCGGGCCCGGTAATGGCCCCGTAATACTGGGCCAGGTAATTTTCCCGTATGGTGGGCAGCGGGGTGGTGGGGTCGCGCCAAAGGGCGGCCGCCACGCTGATGGGGTAAACGTGGGGCTTTAGGTTCGATACCCCCAGCAGCCACAGGGCTTGCACCCCGGCCTGGTAGCTCTCCGATAATTCGCGGCAGACAAATTCCATGCTGTTGGGCAGCATGGTAAGCTGGTTGCCGGCCCGCAGGTCGCTGTGGGAAAGATGGTAGTACACCCCGTGCGGGTAGGCGGGCGCAGGCTCGGCGGCAGGGGGCAGGGTGGGTAGGCGCGGCCCGGCCCGGTGGGGGGTGGGGCTAACCATTTTGCCGTAGCCGTTATCCCCCCAAAGGCGGATGACATCCCGGGGGATGGCAAGCAGCCCCGCCCGGTAAAGGGAGAGTGTTTCCCCTTTTAAATAGGTAACAATGGGGGCCTGGGGCAGCGCCGCCCGTATAAGGCGGTATTGCTCCCGCAGGGCACGGTTCACGGTATCGGCCCGCTGGGCCGGGGTGGCGCAGGCAGGGTCCGGGTCGGTATAGCCGATGGTCCACAGGTTTTTTTGGCCTTTTTGGCCCGCCACGGCGGCAGCCCACAGGGCCTGGTATTCCCCGGGGTGGGCGTTGTAGCCGGGGGTTAGGCCGGGGTGGGTGGCGGCAAAGGGGGCAGCCCCCAGCGGGGCGGCGGCAGGCTGGGCCAGCCACAGCCCCATGGCGCTGGCCAGGGCCAGCCGGGCCGCGGGGGCCGGGGCGGCGGCATCCGGCAAAACCAGGTTGCCGCCGCAGCGCAGCAGGGCTTCAAACACCATCTCCCACACGGTTTCCTGGCTGGTGCCGGCGTTCCAGTGGGTAAGCAGCACGGCATCGTTCATGGCCCAGCCACGGTAGGGCAGGGCGGCGGGGGTGCTTGCCTGGTGCGCCTGGGTAATGGCCACGTAGGGGCGGGGGGTAAAGTGTTGGTCGTTCCAAAACCAGAGGGGGGTTACCCCCAACCACTGGGTGCTGATGTGCAAAAGGGCATAGATGGCCCCCAAATCGTCCGGCGCACAGATGACAAGCTGGCTGCCGCCCGAGGCATCGATGGTAAACTGCTCGGGCGGCAGGGCGGGGTTGAGGCAGAGCAACAGTTCCCCGGCGGGGGCATCGGCGGCGGGCGAGAGGGTGGCGGCTACATCCCGCATAAACCGGGCGGCTGCCCGGCGGATGGGTTCGCTGCTCCACTGTGCGGTCACCCGCACCGCAGCGGTGAGAAAAAAGGGCATAGAGCCTCCTTTGGCCTTTGTTAAAATTGCCGAATAGGGCCCGAAGGCAAGCGCCTGTTTTCAGGCCGCCTTCAGGCCAATTTCAAATATGTATTTTCAAACGGGTTACCTTCTATTATACCGCACCCGCGCAAGTGTGGCGAGGGCTGTTTTTTGGCGCGCGCGGCAAGCAAAATTTTAAGCCCTACCCATACGGCGCGTTGCAAGCCGGGCCGCAAAAAATGCGCGGGGCTAGGTGGCCGGGGGCACCAGCCAGCCGCTGTATTTTAAAATGGTAACGTGCTGGTTGGCGCTCATCCGCTTCCGCCAATCGGTGGGGGATTCCCCCATGGCGGCGGCAAAATGCCGATTAAAGCTCGATAGAGAGCGAAAGCCCACCTGCTCGGAGATGCGCAAAATAGAATCCTCGGTCATCCGCAGCAGGGTGCAGGCCTTCAGGATGCGGGTTCGGTTTAAATGCTCCAGCGGGCCAATGCCCATAATCTCGCCAAAAACACGGCGAAAGTGGGAGGGGCTCATGTGGCAGGCATCGGCCAGCTCCTCCATGGTAAAGCTATCCATATAATGCTCGGTGATGTAGCGCAGCGCCGGGGCAATGGGGATGGCCGTTTGGGCGGCAGCGGGCGCAGCGGCGGCGTGTATCCGCATCAGTTCGGTCATCAAGGCCAAAAAAAGGCCCCGCACGCTCACCTCATAATTCAGCTTGCGGCCCTGCATCTCCTGCAAAATTTGGCATAGCGTGGCGTACAGCACCGGGTTTTCGGCCCGGGGCAGCACGGCGCGGTAGCTGTGTAGCAATTGGCGGAACAATTCGGCCCGGGGCAGGGTATCCAGCGGGAAAAAGGGGCGCAGCAATTCCTCAGGGTCCACAAACAAGTAGGCCCATTTGCTGGCCGTGCCCGGGGTGGAGTAGGTCGTGTGGGGCATATCGCTGGTGATAACCGTGACATCCCCGGCCTGGAAGGGGAAGGATTGGTCTTGAAATCCCAAGGTGCCGCTATCACTCTCGCACAGGCCAATTTCCAGGCAATTGTGGAAGTGGTGTACCCCCGAGGGTACATCCGAGATGCGCCAGTTATCCCCCGATATCATCAGGATGGGGAAGTGAACGGGCAGGTCGTAATTGCGGTACTCTACAATGGTTTTGGCGCGGTGGGCCATAGGGGGCCTCCCTTCAAAACAGTGCGTCATATTGGGCGCAGCATTAAGGTGCGCGGCGGATAAAATAGGCGGGCTGGCGGGCGGCTATGCCGGTGGCACGCCGGATAGCCCGCCGGTAACGGTTACCTTAGTTATACACGTTTTGGCCGCAAAATGCCATACAAACTGTGCAAAAACGGCTGCATTTGTGGAACTTGCATAGAGCAAAAGCCGGTTTGCTGTGGATATCCACCAAGCAAAAATGCAGATACAAGTAAAAAAGATGCACAAAATGGAATAAAGTTGCAAGCCGAAAAATAGTTACAGAAAAATGATAAGCGAAATTGCACAGTAAACCCCGCGGAATGCATGGACGTGGCCCAAAGTAAAAGTGTACAATAAGCTTGCAAGAAAGAGAAAAACTTACAGCAATATGCACCACACGCAGGAGGATAAAGCGATGAGTATGCGCGCAACCAAACAAAAGGCAACGCCCGCGGCCAATACCCTGGGCCTGCACAAAAAGGGGCTGGCATTCTACCTCAAGCGAGATTGGCAACTCTACGCCCTTATGCTGATGCCGCTGGTTTTTGTGATTGTGTTTAAGTATATGGCCTACGGCGGGCTTTCCATCGCCTTCAAAAATTATAAGGTGGCCAAGGGCTACGCGGGCAGCGAGTGGGTCGGCTTTAAAATATTTGAAAAGATTTTTAACCACCGAGATTTTGGCCCCGCCGTTTACAATACCCTGCTGCTAAATATTTTGGATTTGGTGTTCAGCTTCCCCATGCCCATCATTTTGGCGCTGCTGCTCAACGAAATCCGGGTAAAATGGTTCAAAAAAACCACCCAAACCCTGTTGTACCTGCCCCACTTTTTGTCCTGGGTGGTCATCGGCTCGGTATCCTTGCAAATGTTCTCGGTCAATTCGGGGGTGGTCAACACCCTCATTGCCAACGCGGGGCACAGCCCCATCCCCTTTTTGCAGGACGATGCCTGGTGGCTGGTAACCTACGTGGCCATCGGGGTGTGGCAAAGCATGGGCTGGGGCACCATCATCTACTTAGCGGCCATCACCAACGTGAACAGCGAGCTGTACGAGGCCGCGCGGGTGGATGGTGCCAACCGGTTCCAGCAATGCCTGCACGTTACCCTGCCCTGCATCCGCAGCACCATTGTGGTACTGCTGATTATGAACCTGGGCAAGCTGATGGGTGGCTCGTTCGAGCGTATCCTTTCAATGAGCAACGCCAAGGCTACCGAGTTTACCACCACCATCCCGGTGCTGGTTTACCGCTGGGGCATCCAAAGCGGCAAATTTAGCGAATCTACCGCGCTGGGGCTGTTCCAATCGGTCATTGGGCTGGCGCTGGTGCTTTTATCGGATGCTATCGCCAAAAAGCTTGGCGAGGATGGCCTGCTGTAAGGGGGGAAAATAATGTCTGTTCAACAAGTATTGCAAGAAGAGCTTACCTACCAAAAGCGCAAAAAGGCGTGGACACCCACCCGGGTGGCAAACCTTGCCGCCGATGTACTCTGCTGGCTGATTGTGGGCCTGGCCTCCCTAAGCTGCGTGGTGCCCTTTTTGCACATTGCGGCAAAATCTGTCAGCGCCGAGGCGTATGTGGTGGCCAACAAGGTGCTGCTACTGCCCAAGGGGTTCAACCTTTCGGCCTACAACAAAATTTTCCACGATGCGTCCATCCTGCGCTCAATGTGGGTAACCATTGTGGTAACCATCGCCTTTACCCTAATCGGTATGTTTTTAACCATCAGCGCCTCCTACGCCTTGACCCGGCGGGATTTAAAGGGCCGCAAAATCATGACCTTTATGGTGATGTTTACCATGTATTTTGCCGCCGGTGCCATCCCCGATTACCTGCTGATGAACGATTTACATATGCTGGATACCTGGTGGTGCCTGATTTTGCCCCTCTGCTTTGCACCCTATAACCTGCTCATCATGAAAAACAACTTCCAGGGCTCCATCCCCGAAAGCTTGATAGAATCGGCACTGCTGGATGGCGCGGGCCACTTCAAAATTTTATCCAGCATTGTGGTGCCGCTTTCCAAGCCCATCATTGCCACCATCGCCCTATTTTACGCGGTGGGCCGGTGGAACGCCTATGCGGATGCCCTTTACTACATCAAGCAGCGCACCGATTTGCGCCCCTTGCAGCTAAAGCTGTATTACCTGATTGTGGCCGCGAACGAAAGCTTCCAGACCGAGGGCGTTGCCACCACCACCATGACCAACCCCGAGGTGCTCAAGGCCGCCTGCATCATCTTTGCGGCGCTGCCCATCATCTGCGTTTACCCGTTTGTGCAAAAATACTTTGTGCAGGGCACCATGGTTGGCGCGGTAAAAGGCTAAAAAATTGCCATAGCCCCATAAACCCAAAATACACCCAAAACAAGCCGAGTTTCCGGCGTAGCCGGTTACGATATATAAGGAGGAGAACCAATGAAAAAGCAAATCACCAAAGCCGCTGCTATGGGCATGGCCGCTGCCATGGCCGCCACCCTGCTGGCAGGCTGTGGCGGCGCTGCCAGCAGCACCGCAGCATCCAGCACCGCCAGCAGCGCCGCTACCTCTACCGATGCCGCCAGCGCCGAGGCTGGCAGCTACACCGATTATACCGCAGGCTTCCCCGAGAAGGTCACCATCCAAATTCCGGTTTACGACCGTGGGTTTGAGGGCTGGGATGTTACCAACAACTACTACACCCAGTATGTGCAGAAAGAATTTGGCGATAAGTATAACATCAATGTGGAGTATGTTTCCGTTGGACGCTCCACCGAGGTGCAAGACTATATGCAGATGATTGCCGCGCACACCGCGCCCGATATCATTATGCACTACGATATGCCCCAGGCTGTAAACTACTACAGCGAGGGTGCCATGCAGGATGTGGATTACGACGAGATTGCCTTCTATGCCCCCAGCTACTGGGCATCCATGCAATCCACCGTGGAAACCTACGGCAAGCTGGATGGCAAAAACGCCTTCATTTTTGCCGAGCGCGACCCTATTTATTATAACTTTGTCCGCCTGATTCGCCAGGACTGGCTGGACCAGGTAGGTGCCGAGATGCCCACCACCTGGGAGGAATTGCAGGCCGTTTTGGCAAAGTGGAAGGAAGCCGGCCTTGGCACCATGAGCGAGCAGCTTATCACCAAGAGCTTTACCTATGAGTATGGCTTTATCGATGCCGCCACCACCGACGACGAGAAGGCCCTCTACCTGGATTTGAACGTGGCACCCTTCACCTGGTCGGCCACCGAAAACTACTTAAAAGCCCGCAACACCCAGTATAACGCAGGCTTGCTTGATTCCGAGTTCTACCTCAACACCGAGGAACCGCAGTACAAGGCCAAGTTTGTTGCGGGGCAAAGCGGCATTTACGCGCTGTATATGTCCAGCGGCACCGATGTTATCAGCAGCCTGCTGGCCAACGACCCCGAGGCAAAGCTTGCGGTTATGCCTGCCAGCGCCCTGGCCAGTGCCGATAGCCACCAGTATTACTACCAGTACCCCCCCTACGGCATGATTATGGGCATCAACGCCGATACCTCCGCCGAGGAGCGCGCCGCCGTTTATATGTACCTCGATTGGATGATTCAGCCCGAGAACCTGTTCTTCATGCAGCATGGCATTGAGGGCGAAACCTACACCCTGGATGCGGATGGCATTGCCCTGCAAAACGCCGATTACACCGGCGAAGCCAAGCTGAGCCAGAACAACAACAAAGACTACTGGTGCCTTGTGCAGGAAATTGCCAACTATGGCGATGAAGCCAAGGACCTTACCTCCAACAAGGTTACCCTGGCCCCCGCCGGTTACGAGGATTTGATTCAGCAGGCGTACGATTACGATAAGCTTGACCAGCAGTACGGCATCATTACCCCCATCTTCACCAAAGCCATTGAGAGTAGCAGCGAGTACGCGGCTGACCTGAACGCCCTTTGGCAGGAAGCCTATGTCGATTGCGTTACCTGCGCACCCGAGGAATTTGATGCCAAGTATGCTGAGTATAAGCAGGAATACCTGGATGCCGGCTACCAGGAAATTTTGGACGAAAAGCAGAGCCTGATCGATTCGGGCGATGTGCTGCAAATCAAATAAAGCTTGTAAAAAAGCTTGTAAAAACCACTTTCAGCGTTTAAAATTTAGGAAACCCTTGCCGGGTTGCCCCCAAAAAAGCGGGCAACCGGCAAACCCAAGCTGCGGGGCCGCTGCGTTGCAGTGGCCCCGCATTTTATGGGGTGAAGGCGGTTCCCCCACTGCCACCCCACCAAAAAAACCTGCCGGGCCGGGCCGCATTTTTGATGTACCCCCCTTAAAAAAGGCACAAAAACGGCTTGCCGTGCCCCGGCACCAACATGAAACACCAAACATAAAGGAGCAATCACGATGGCTGGCTTACTATATGACAAACAACAAGTTTCCGATACCATCGGCCATATTGTGGCCCGCACCATGCGGATGGATATGACCTGGGATTGGCCCTGCGGCGTTGCCTACTACGGCATCTGCCAGGCGTACGAGGTTACCAAAAACGAGGAATACCTGACCCTATTAAAAAACCGCATCGATGAATATATGGAGCTTGGCCTGCCCAACTGGACGGTCAACACCTGCGCCATGGGCCACTGCCTGATTACGCTTTACCAGCACACCGGCGAGCAAAAATATTGGGATGTGGTGATGAGCAAGGTGGACTACCTGCGCGCAAACGCCCTGCGCTTTGGCGAGCAGGTGCTACAGCATACGGTATCGGCCAACAACGATTTCCCCGAGCAGTGCTGGGCCGATACCCTATTTATGGCGGCGTTTTTTCTGCTGCGGGTGGGCGTTGCCCTCAAGGACGAAGCCCTGATTGACGATGCACTCAACCAGTATTACTGGCACATCAAATACCTGCAAAACCCCGATACCGGGCTGTTCTACCACGGCTACAACAATTTGGATGGCAGCCATATGTCGGGCTTTTACTGGGGGCGCGCCAACGCCTGGGCCGCCTACACCATGTCCCAGGTGGGCATCTGCCTGCCCCAGTGCTACCTCTACCCCAAATTTTTGGATGTGGTGGGCAGCATCAACGACCAATTGGCCGCCGTTAAGCTGCTGCAAACCGAAAACGGGCTGTGGCGCACCATCCTGGATGACCCCGATTCCTACGAGGAGGTTTCGGCCTCCTGCGGCATTGCCGCCGCCATGCTGGCCAAGGGCAACCCCCTCCACCTAAAATACATCAACAAAGCCATCCAGGGCGTGCTGCAAAATGTAAGCCCCGATGGCCGGGTGCGCAATGTATCGGGCGGCACCGCCGTCATGAAAGACCGCGACGGCTACCGCAACATCAGCCGCGATTGGATCCAGGGCTGGGGTCAGGGGTTGGCGCTTGCCTTCCTGGCCGGGGTGCTGGATGCCGAAAATGGCCGCAACGATGGGGCACTCTGATGAAAACAGTTGAAAAAGCAATTAAAAAACCTGGGGCAGCGCCCTTCTTTTTCAAAGCAGATTTCACCTGCCCCGGGGCGGATGCCCTGTATACCCCGGCCCGTGGCCACGGCTTTGTAACGGGCGAAAATATGGCCACCCAGCCCCGGCTGGCCACGCCCGAGCTGAACAGCGGCTTTCTGCCTGCCTGGTGGTATGCGGGGCAACCGGTAATTCGCATTGCCGCCGGGGCCGATGGCTGCACCGCCGCGCCCGCCCCCACCACCCATGCGGCGGATATGGCGGGCCGCCGCCTGCCTTTGTGCTACAAGGTGGTGGTGCCCGCGCCCGGGTGCTACCGCGCCCGCGTGCGGGTGTGCGGTGTTACCCCCGGCCCCGGCCCCGGCACTGAGAATGCCGCCGAAAATGCCGCCGGGCAGGGTGGGGCGGAAATCCTGCTGTTTGTAAGCCGCCGCCGCCTTGCCTGGCGGGGCCACCTGGCCCCCGGGCAGGTGGTGGAAATCGATGCCTACTGCGATGTTTCGCCCATCATCCCCCGCGGGCAGGAAGCCCCGGCTGAGGATGACAGTGTGGATATTGCCCTGGTTGGTGGCTGCCTAGCGGGCCTTGCCATTCAACCGGCCCAAACAGCCCAAACAGCCCAAACGGCCCAAACAGCCACCCTCTATGTGATGGGTGATTCCACCGTGACCGACCAAAGCGCCGATATCCCCTATGCCCCCTGCACCAGCTATGCGGGTTGGGGGCAGATGCTGCCCGCCTGGCTGCCGGGCTACGCGGTATCGAACCACGCCCACTCAGGCCTGACGACCGAAAGCTTCCGCACCGAGGGGCACTATGCCATACTGCAAAAGCTGGTAAAGCCGGGGGATATCTGCCTGATGCAGTTTGCCCATAACGACCAAAAGCTGCCCCATTTGCAGGCGGAGGGGGGCTATACCCAGCGGCTGGAGGCCTATATCACCGAGCTGCGGGCCCGTGGGGCCACGCCGGTGCTCGTCACCCCGCTGGCCCGCAATAGCTGGGCGGCAAACGGCCAGTATAACGACCTTTTGGCCGCCCATACCGCTGCCTGCCTGGCCCTGGGGCGGCGGCTACAGGTGCCGGTGGCCGACCTACACGGGTACAGCATGGCGGCCATCATGGTAGCCGGGCTGGAAGGATCCAAAATTTGGTTTTACCCCGGGGATTATACCCATTTAAACGATTGCGGCGCCCACAAAATGGCGGGGGCCGTGGCCGCTGCCCTGGCCGAGGCCGGGCTTACCTGCCCGCCCCAAAAGCTGGAGCCTTGGCTGCCCCAGCCGCCGTTTGCCCCCCTAACGCCCCCGGCAGGTTGTAAGCTAACCCCGCCCCAAAGCGTGGAAGACCCCCTTGCCGCATACACCGCCACCCGCCCGCAGGAGCCCCTTACCCGGGTGGAGGCCCTTGCCATGGTGATTGCCACCCTGCACTTTTTCCCCATCAATGTATATAACGATTTGTATGCCGATGTGGTGGGGCACGAGGTTTTTGCGGGCACGGTGCAGTGCGCGGCACAAAATGGGTTGATCCCCCCGGCCTTTGTGGCCGATGGCAACCTATACCCCCACCGCGCCGTAACCCTGGCGGAATTTTTGATGGTGCTGATGCCCGGCTATTGCAGCCGCCGCACCGCGCCCCCCGCCAGCCCGGCCCCGCTGCCCAACGTGCCGTCGGCGGCCCTGCCGGCGGTGGCCCAGGCCGTGGGCGCAGGGCTGGTGCCCGCAGATGCTGCCTGGAATGCCCCGCTGCCCCGCGCCACGGCCGCGGCCCTTTGCCAAGGGCTTTTAAAATAAGAAAAGCAATTTTAAAGCCTAAATTTTAAAGCCTAAATTACAAATTCTAAACCCTAAACCCGGCGGTGGCCCTTTGGCAAAAAACGCGCGGCCCCCTTGGGCGCTATACAAAAATAAAACGTAAAGGTGATATCCCATGAACCTGAAAGAAACAACGCCAACCACCGGGGGCTTTACCCTGCCGGGGGAGGAAGGGTACGAGGCCCTTACCCTGCAACTTGCAAAAACCTGGGGCGCGGATGTGATACGCGATAGCGATGGCACCCAACTTTCGGATGAAATTTTGAATGCGGGCTATGGCATCTACTCCACCATCTGCATCATACGGGGCCATAACGCCTGGGCCAAGGCCCACCCCGAGGCACTACAGCAAACCTTTTTATCCACCCAGCCCCGCCTTGCCGGGGATGGGCCGCTAAACATCGATATCATGGCAGATTTTTTTGCCGAGCAGTTCCGCCCCAATGCCGGCCCCGCCGCCCTTGGCTACTGGCAGGTGTACGACCGTACCACCGGCCAGCTTTTGCCAAACACGGCCTGGCAGTATGCCGGGGGCAATATCCTTTGCATCCCCGCGCCGGAAGCCTACCACCGCTACACCGTCAGCTTTTTGGCCTACCGCATCTGGGAAGAAATTTCCATGTACAACCACGTTACCAACCAGTGGGAGAAGGAGCATCTTTTGCCGGTGGACCCCCGCACCCCCGCCGCGCAAGCGTACCTCTACACCTGGCTGGAAAATTGGTGCTGCACCCACCCGGATACCACGGTGGTGCGCTTTACCAGTATGTTTTATAACTTTGCCTGGATATGGGGCAGCAACCCCCGCAACCAAAGCCTGTTCAGCGATTGGGGTAGCTACGATTTTACCGTTTCGGAGCAGGCCCTGGCGGATTTTGAGGCCGCCTACGGCTACGCCCTAACGGCGGAGGATTTTATCAATAAGGGCAATTTGCAGGTTACCCATATGCCGCCCGATGCCCATAAGCAAGACTATATGCGCTTTACCCAAAAATTTGTGGCCGATTTTGGCGCAAAGCTGGTGCAGCTGGTGCAGCGCTACGGCAAAAAAGCCTATGTATTTTACGATGATAGCTGGGTGGGTGTGGAGCCTTACGGCCCCGAATTTGCCCGTTTTGGCTTTGATGGCATCATCAAATGCGTATTTTCGGGCTTTGAGGTGCGGCTGTGCAGCGGGGTAAAAACCCAAACGCACGAGCTGCGGCTTCACCCCTATCTTTTCCCGGTGGGGCTGGGCGGCGCGCCCACCTTTGCCCCCGGGGGCGACCCTACCCTCGATGCCAAAAAATACTGGAACAGCGTGCGCCGCGCCCTGCTGCGGGTAAAAATTGACCGCATTGGCCTGGGCGGCTACCTGCATCTGGTGCAAGATTACCCGGATTTTATCGCCTACATTGCCAAAATAGCCGATGAATTCCGCTTGATCAAATCCTTCCACGAGCGGGGGGCGGTGTACACCCTGCCCCTGACGGTGGCCGTGCTGCACAGCTGGGGCAGCCTGCGCCCCTGGACGCTATCGGGCCACTTCCACGAAACCTATATGCACGATTTGATTCATATCAACGAAGCCCTCTCGGGCCTGCCGGTGCAGGTGAAATTCATCAGCTTTGAGGATGTTAAAAACGGCGGGCTAGCGGGCGTGGATGTTGTGCTGAACGCCGGGCGGGCCGGCACCGCCTGGAGCGGCGGCGATGCCTGGCGCGACCCGGCTTTGGTAACGGCGCTTACCGGCTGGGTTTGCCGGGGCGGCGGCTTTATCGGTGTGGGCGAACCCTCGGCCGTTGCCGGGTATGGCGAATATTTCCGTATGGCGGGGGTGCTGGGCATCGACCGGGATACCGGCGCGCGGGTTTGCCACGGGCGGTGGCAGTACCAGGTGCAGGCACTGCCGGGGCTCATCCCCGCCGGGGCCGGGGTAAATGGGCTCGATAATTTGTACCTGACCGATGGCGATACCACCGTTTTTGCCGAGGATGCCGCCACCCACCTGCCCACCATCACGGCCCACGCGGTGGGCAAGGGGCGCGGGGTTTACCTTAGCAGCTTCCAGGCCGGGGGCGCAAATAACCGGCTGCTCCTCAACCTGCTATTGTATGCGGCGGGCCAGCCCCTTAACCCGCCCTACCTGACCGATAACACCGCCACCGAATGCGCCTACTACCCGGCGGGCGGCCAGCTTGTGCTGATCAACAACAGCGCCACCACCCAAACCGCCACCGTGCAAACCGAAAAAGGCCCCGTTACCCAAACGCTGGCCGGGTACGATACAAAAATTATCGCGCTGTAATTTTTGCTAGGGAGCGATACGGGCACGTACCGGAAGGAGAATAGGCTATGCCAAAAATCATTGTAAATGCAAACCGCAGCAAGGGTACCATCAACAAAAATATCTACGGCCAGTTTGCCGAGCATCTGGGCCGCTGCATCTACGGCGGGCTGTATGTGGGGGAAAATTCTGATATCCCCAACGTAAACGGGCTGCGCACCGATGTGGTGCAGGCCCTCAAGGCCATGGGGGTGCCGGTGCTGCGCTGGCCGGGCGGCTGCTTTGCCGATACCTACCACTGGCAGGATGGCATTGGCCCCCGGGAAAGCCGCAAAAAAATTGTGAACACCAACTGGGGTGGTGTGACCGAGGATAACGCCTTTGGCACCCACGAGTTTATGGAGCTTTGCCGCCAACTGGGGTGCGAGGCCTATTTTAGCGGCAACGTGGGCAGCGGCACCGTGCAAGAATTTTCCGATTGGGTGGAGTATTGCAATATGGATGGTGTTTCGCCCATGGCGGAGCAGCGCCGCAAAAACGGGCAGGAACACGCCTGGAACGTAAAATATTGGGGCATTGGCAACGAGGCCTGGGGCTGCGGCGGCAATATGGAGCCGGAATTTTACGCCAACCTTGCCCGCCAATATGCCACCTACCTGCGCAATTACAGCAGCGAGGATAAAATCTACAAAATTGCCTCGGGTGCCAATGTGGCCGATTACCACTGGACCAAAACCGTGATGGAAAAGGCCGGGCGGTTTATTGATGCGGTATCGCTGCACTACTACACCCTGCCCCGCGCAAGCTGGCAAAACAAGGGCAGCGCCACCGCGTTTGATACCGCCGAGTATTACACCACCCTGCACAAAACCCTAAAGATGGAGGAGCTGGTTGAAAACCACAGCCGCATCCTAAAACAGTACGACCCCGAAGGCCGGGTGGGCCTGGCCGTGGATGAGTGGGGCACCTGGTACGATGTGGAGCCGGGCACCAACCCGGGCTTTTTGTACCAGCAAAACGCCATGCGGGATGCCTTGGTGGCCGCCATCAACCTCAACATTTTCAACAACCATTGCGATACCGTGGTGATGGCAAACATTGCCCAGATGGTAAACGTGTTGCAGGCCATGGTGCTGACCGAAGGGCCCAAAATGCTGCTAACCCCCACCTACCATGTGTTTGCCCTGTATAGGGGCCACCAAAACGCCAAGCAGCTCGAAAGCTATGCCGAAACCCGCCTGCTGGGCACCGGCGAAACCGCCGTGCCCGACCTACACGTTTCGGCCAGTGCCCAACCGGGCGGCAGCGTGCTGGTTACGGTGGCCAATTTAAGCGATGCCGAGCCTGCCCCGCTTGAGTGCATTTTGGCGGGCCTGGGTGGCAAAAAGCGCAAGGTAACGGGCCGGGTGCTTACCGCCGCCACCAACGCCTGCAACACCTTTGCCGCGCCCGCGCAGGTGGCCCCCCGCGCCCTGGCGGGCATCACCCAAACGGCCGAGGGCTTTACCGCCACGCTGCCCCCTTGCAGCGTAACGGCCTTTACGGTGACGGTGTGATGGCGGGCGAGGGCGATACCCGCCGCTGCCGCCAGTGCCTTTTGCGCGAGATGACCAACGAAAACGACTATTACGAGAGCGTTAAGCGCTACCGCGCCACCCTGCCCCCCAAAAAGCGCACCCCCGACGAAATATATGAGGCCCGCCTTGCCCGCTGCAAAAGCTGCTCCGCACTGGAAAACGGCACCTGCCGCGAGTGCGGCTGCTATGTGGAGATGCGGGCCGCCCGGCAGGACATCCACTGCCCGGTGGAGCGCTGGTAAGGCGCAAAAATTGGCGAATCGGCAAATTGGGATGCAAGCAATAACAGGAGGTTTTTATGGAACGCATGGCATGGAAAGGGCGAATCAAACCCGGCTGCAAGGCCGAGTATATCCGCCGCCACAATGAAATTTGGCCCGAGATGGTGGCCGTGCTCAAAAACGCCGGCATCTGCAACTACACCATCTACAACACCGGCGACGAGCTGTTTGGCTACTACGAGTGCGAGAAGGGCGTTGCCTTTGCCGAGGCTGCCCAGGCCCAAAGCCCGGTGGTAAGCCGCTGGAACGACTATATGCAGGATATTTTGGAGCTGGAGATGGACCCTGTTACCGGTGCCCAGCCCAAGCTCACGCCAGTGTTCCGGCTGGACTAACCAACATAACCACATAACAACATAACAACGCGCAAAAAAAACTACCCGCGCAATCAAAAAGCGGCCCCACCGTGTTCAAACAGAACGCGGTGGGGCCGCTTTGTTGCGGTTGCCGTGGGTGTTGATGTGCTTTTTTGGGGGGCGTTACGCCATCTCGGCGGCGGTGGGGTAGCTGGCAATTGCGCCGTGGCGCTGCACACTCTGCCCGCAAAAACGGTTGCTGTAGCACAGGTATTTTTCCAGCGTGGCGGCGCTTAGGCCGGGCAGGGTGGCGGGGGTGATGCCCGCCTGCTGTAGCTGCCACAAAAACGAGCCGATAAACCCATCCCCCGCGCCGGTGGTATCCAGCGCGGCCACCTTTTGGCTGGGCGAAAAGGCGGTGGCCGTGCGGGTGTAGGCGTAGGCCCCGCCCCCGCCGCAGGTATACAGCACCAGGGCTACCTGTCCGGTAAAAAGGGCGGGCAGGGCAGCTTCGATGTCTTTGCTGTCGGTCAAAAATTCAAGCTCCTCGTCCGAAATTTTTAGCAGGTGGGCCTTGGGCAAAAATTCCCACACCGTCCGCTTTAGGGCCGCACGGTCCGGCCAAAGGGGGAAGCGCAGGTTGGGGTCAAAGCTTACCAGCGCCCCGCCCGCGGTGGCCTGCGCAATGGCGGCTTGGTGGGCGGCTTTCATGGTGTAGGCGGCGTTACCCTCCACCAGGGATACACTGCAAAAATGCAGGGCAAAGGCATCCGCCAGCGCCTGGGTGGGCAGCTGCGCGGGCCGGTAGAGCAAATCGGCCGAGGGGTTGCGGTAAAACGAGAAGGTGCGCCCACCATCCGCCCCCAGGCTTACAAACGCAAGCGTGGTGTTGGCCGCCTGGGTAAAGGCCAGGTGGCGGGTATCCACCCCAAAACCGGCCAATTCGCCCGCAATTTTGTGGCCAAAGGGGTCGTCGCCAAGCTGGGTTAACAGGGCGGCGTGGCCGCCCAGCCGGGCAAACGCCCCGCAAACGTTGGCGGGCGCGCCCCCCACCGCCGGGCTGAAGGCGGTTACCGCGGCAAAATCGCAGCCGGTTTGGGCGGGGATAAAATCAATCAGGGCTTCGCCAATGGCAAACAATGTGTCACGCTTCATACAAAACCTCCATGCCCGTTAGCGCGTACAGGGTTGCGGCGGCCCCCCGCAGCTGCAAGCAAACCGGCCCTGCCGGGGGGTAATACCGGGTCGAAAAAACGCAGGCCCCGTCGTTCAGGTAACATTCCATGCTCGAACGGTCGATCATTACCCGCAAACTGTGGCAGCCTGCCAGCACGGCCCGGCGGGTGGTGCGCCCGCCACCCAGGGCGGCATCGGCAAAATGCAGGGTGCAAAGGGCCTTTTGTTCATCATAGCACAGGGTTAGCCCGCCCGCTAGGGTAAGGGCAAAATTATTGCCCGGGGCAATTTGCGCGCACAGCTCGCAGGGGGCGTTCAGGGTGGCGGGCGCACCATCCGGCAAAAAGCGGGCGGGGCCGCGCAGGGCCAGCAGCTCCCGCGCGGGGGCCTGGCAAAGGTGGCCCGCGTTATCCCAAAACAGCTCGCGCGGCAGGGTCAGGCAGTGCTGCCAGCCCAACGCGGCGGTGGGGTTTTGGCTTTCGGCATCCGGCACCCCCATCCAGCCAATCAGTATGCGGCGGCCATCGGGGGTGGGCATGGTTTGGGGGGCGTAAAAATCAAAGCCATAGTCCCACTCGGTAAAGGTGGCAGGGTCTATTTGCGCGGCGGCTGCCGGGTCGGCTACAGGGTCCCCCAGGGGGAACCAGCCCGCCTGGTATACGTTTTGGAACCGCGTTTGCCCGTGGGGTAGCCCCTGGGGCGAAAGTGATAGAACGCCCCGCCCCGGCTGCCCGGGCAGGGTAAACCAATCCGGGCATTCCCACATATAGCCAAAGGGGGCGGTGGGGGCCAGGGTGGCGGCCAGCTGCCAGGGGCCGCCGGGCGCGGGGGCGGTGTAAACCAGCGCCCGGCCCTCGTCCCCGCCGCCGGCGGCGCTTTTTTCCGCCCCGGCGGGGCGGTACCGCGCGCCCAGCAGCATCCGCCACTCGCCGCCCTGCTGCCACACCTTGGGGTCGCGCACATGGCAGGTGCAGTGGGCCGGGTAATCGGCATTTTGGAGCAAGCATTGCTTTTGCCCCATGGTGTGGCCATCCGGGGTGGTAACCAAAAGTACATTGGCCCCCCGCCCGCTGGCAATATAGTCGTGCGGCCCCGGCGCCTTCACGTTGCCGGTGTAAAACAGGTGGAGCGCATCGCCCGCCGCCACTGCCGAGCCGGAGTATACCCCGTTTTGGTCCCACGCGGTATCGGGGCGCAAAACGGTGCCGGTGAACCGCCAATGGAGCAAATCCGGGCTGGTAAAGTGGCCCCAGCAGCGGGGCGCGGTGCCACCGGGGGTGGCGGGGCTGTACTGAAAGTACACCTGCCAGGCCCCGCCAAACCAGCACAGGCCGTTGGGGTCGTTCAGCCAGCCATCGGGCGGCTCCAGGTGGAGGGCTTGCCGCCAAAAATGCCCCGCAAATTTATTTTGCATTGCGCGTTTACTCCTTTGTGGTGGCAGCGGTGGCGGCTTTTTTGCCACTGTACAGCAAAAAGGTTAGCCCCAAGGCCACCGCAAACGCAACCGCCATCACCAGCAGGTAGCCGGGCAGGTTGTGGGTGGTAATCAGGATGCCAAACACCCCGGTAATGCCGTAGGCCGTGGCATTTACCCCCAGCAGCCCGGCAACCAGCGCCCCCGCCGCGCCCCCGGCGCAGCCCGCCGCAAAGGGCTTGAAAAAGCGGAGGTTTACCCCAAAGATGGCGGGCTCGGTAATCCCCAAAAAGGCCGAGAGGGAGGCGGGCAGGGCAAGCTCCTTCTGTTTTGGGTCGCTGGTTTTCAGGGCAAAGGCCAAGGCAGCCGCGCCCTGCGCCACGTTGGCGGCGGTGGCAATGGGCATCCAGGTGTTAACGCCGGTGGCCGAAAGCATCCCGGCCTCCAGCGCGTTGTACATATGGTGTACCCCCGCCACCACGGTGGGGGCATACAGGGCACCGCAGGCGGCTGCGCCCAGGCCAAAGGGCAGGGCAATCAGCCACTGCATGGCGGTTAAAACGCCACTTTCCAACGTGCTGAACACCGGGCCGATAACGGTCAGGGTCAGGTAGCCCGTCACCAGCACGGTGACGAGCGGGGTAACGAACAAATCCAGCATTTCGGGCACATGGCGGTGCAAAAATTTTTCAAGCAGGCACATCACCCACACGGCAATCACCACCGGGATCACATGGCCCTGGTAGCCCACCAGGTTGATGCTGTACAGCCCAAACCAGGCCTCGGCGGTGGGGATGCTCTCGGCCCCGGCAACGCTCCAGGCGTTGAGTAGGTCGGGGTGGATCATAATCATCCCGATAACGGCCCCCAAAAATTGGTTGCCGCCAAACACCTTGGCCGCGCTAACCGCAATCAGCACCGGCAAAAACACAAACGCCGCGTTGGAAAACAAATGCACAATGGTGTAGGTGCCGCTGCTTGCCATAGCGGGGAAAACGTTTGCCAGCCCCTCCAGCAGGCCCATCAGCAGGCCGCTGGCAACAATGGCGGGGATGATGGGCACAAACACATCGCCCAGGGTTTTGATGGCCTGCTTGTACCAGGGTGCCTTGGCGGCGGCAGCCTGCTTTACTTCCTCCTTGCTGCCACCGGCCAGCCCGGTTACGGCCAAAAATTCATCGTACACCTTGTTCACGGCCCCGGTGCCCAAAATAATTTGTAGCTGGCCGGATGCTTCAAACACCCCCTTCACCCCATCCACCTGTTCCAGGGCGGCGGTGTCGCACTTGGCGTTATCCGCAATTACCAGCCGCAGGCGGGTGGCGCAGTGGGCCGCGCTGATAATATTTTCTTTTCCGCCTACCGCGGTGCAGATGCTTTGGGCTGTTACACGGTAATCCATAAAAATCCTCCTCCATTTGTGCTGTATGGTATCGGTTTCATTCACTACCAATAGTATATCCGCAGATACACGCCCTGTCTATTGACGGCAGGGCACAATCTGCGGATTCTTCTCTATTGGTTTCACATGGTTTCACAAAGCTTTGCAAAATGGAAGGGGCGATACCACCAAAAAAATGCGCGCCATTTTGGCGGGTAGCGCTGCTTTTTACCACTGCAACGGTGGGGTGCAGGGTGCCCCGGTGGAGGCACGCTCCACCACCGTAAAGCCAAGCTCCACCGCCCGCACCCCCGTTTTTTCACCATGCAAAAGCTGCAACAGCAGCTCGGCGGCCTCGGCCCCGCTGGTGCGGTAGTGCAGGTGGGCGCTTGTCAGGGGCACGGCGGCGCTCTGCCCGGCCCTGCTATCGCCCACGGCGGCAAGCAATAGCCCCGCCGGGATGCGCCGCCCCACCTCCCGGCAATACTGCATGGCACCCAGGGCTATGGCATCGGTGGCGCAAAACAGGCAGTCTACCTGGGGGGCTTTTTCAAACAGTGCCTTGGCCTGCTCGTAGCCCGATTCCATGTTGAACTGCGCCAGGCACATCCGCTCGGGGCGCAGGGGGATGCCTGCTTCCTTTAAAGCGGCAATAAACCCTGCGCGGCGGCAAAGCCCGGCGGCATGGTCGTGCAGGGTTACCCCCAGGTAGCCGGGGCAGCGCCGCCCGGCGCGCAGCATCAGCCGGGTCAGCGCCAGGGCAGCACCGGTATCATCGTGGAAAACACAGCTATAGCCATCGTACTTTTGCCCCACCACCACAACCGGCAGGTGCATCCGCTCCAGCACGCTTTTGTGGGCGGGGGTAAAAATGCTGGCCAAAAAAATAACCCCATCCACATGGTTGTGGCGGAAAAGATCCAGCGCTTCCACCTCCTGCTCGGTGCTGTTGGCGGTATCCACCAACAACAGCTGGTAGCCATGCGCCCGCAGCACGCTGCCCACCCCCTCCACCACGCGGGCGCAGCTTTCGCTGGATAATTTGGGCAGCACCACCCCAATCTGCCGGGTTTGGCGGGTGCGCAGGGTTTGGGCCTGGGCGCTGGGGTGGTAGCCGGTTTGCTGGGCCGCCCGGGCAATTTGTTGTTTTTTATCCTCGGCCAGGTAGCCGCCGTTAAAGTACCGGCTCACGGCAGATTTTGACACGCCGGCCAAAGCGGCAAATTCGGTGATGTTCATGGTGGCACTCCTTCGCAAATGGGCAAAGACGAAAGATGTTGGCTTTTGGTAGGGGATGCTTCGATAATTCGAGTATACCATCCCGCCCCACCACCCGCAAGGTGCAACGGCAAAAAGGGTGCGGCCCCCCGGCCGGGGCCGCTATGCGGCAACCGGGGTGGATGGCTAAAAAATACCCCCCGGCTATTTTTTGTTTCAAAATCAATAAAAATAAATAAAGCGCCGCGCAAAACCCACAGCGCTTTACAACAACTGCGCTATCCGCGTTGTATCTGACAAAAATAGCGATGCTGCGTGCCAAACGCCGTCGATGGAAACTTGGCCACCGCCGACGGATTGCCGTAATCTTCGCGCGGGGGCGGCCCTATAATCGAAGCTACGCAAAGGGAAACGCTTCCAATTTTATTGCGTGGAAGGAGGAAACGGATGACACGCAAGGCAGGCGCTTTGATAGCGGCGGTACTTACGGCGCTCCTGTTGGCACTGGCGGTGCTACTGGTGGGGGTACGGTTGATCGGCCTTACCCCCTACACCGTCCAAACCGGCAGCATGGTGCCCCAATACCCGGTTGGCAGCCTGATTTATGTGCGCCACGTCGCCCCCGAACAGATTTCTGTGGGGGATGCCATCACCTTTGTGATGGACGCACAAGGCCAGGTTGCCACCCACCAGGTTTGGCAGGTGGATACCCAAACCCGCTGCTTTTACACCCAAGGCATTGCCAACATCGGCCCCGATGGTAGCCCCGTACATGATGGCCAACCGGTTCCGTTCGGCAATTTGGTCGGGCGGCCGGTACTGTGCATCCCACTTTTGGGATATTTGGCGGCATGGCTTACCACCGCACCGGGCCGCTGTGCCACGGCGGCGCTGCTGCTATGCGCGTTGGTGTTTGACCTTTTGCCGGGGGCCGCACAAAAACGCAGCCCCAACCGCCCGGGCGTGGTACCCGCCCTTGGCCCGGCAAGCAAGCCCAAAACCTAAGGCTGCCGTATCCGCTTTACCCCTTTGCACCCGACATTGCACTGTATAAAGGAGGCATTTTTTATGATGAAAAAACACAATAAGCTCGCCCTGGCCGCCATTTCCGCCGCGCTGGCCGTAAGCTGCGCCGTGGGTGGCACGTTGGCCTGGTTAAGCTCCATCACCAAGCCCGTTACCAACACCATCACCCTGGGCAATGTGTGCATTACCCTGGATGAGGCAAAGCTGGGTGGCAAGCCCGGCGAACGCACCGATACCGGCAACAACTACACCAAGGTGGAGCCGGGGGTCAGCCTTTGCAAGGACCCCACGGTGCATATTAAAAAAGATAGCGAAAAATGCTATGTCTTTTTGAAAATTACCAACGAATTTATGAAAAACCAAGAATCCCCCGCCGGTACCCCGGCAGGCTACAAAACCATTGCCCAGCAGCTGGTTGCCAACGGCTGGCAATTTTACAAAACCGATGTAGCCGCCAAGGTAGATTACTATGTGTATAACGGCGCAGGTTCCGCGAACTTTATCTTTGACCCAGCCACCGCACCCAGCCTGAGCCTGGTGGCCTTTACCGATTTTGCCATCAAAACCAGCATCACCGGCGGCCCCATCAGCCCCATTGTGGTAACCGCAGGTGCCATCCAAAGCGCCGGCATGGCCGATAAGGACGCAGCCTTCGCCGCACTGGGCCTGTAACAAACCTTGGGCCGGCAAAGTAGGGAGTGATTGCCAATGAAATTGCAGCGAACGTTTGCCGCCGCGGCGCTGGTGCTGGCCTGTACCTGCGCCACGGCGGGGGCGGTGGGCACCGGCGCGTATGCGGCCGCCGCCCACCGCACACACAACGTCATCACGGCGGGCAACATCCAAATTGCCCTGTACGAAAAGTTTGACCAAGGCGGCAAGCTGGTAGATTGGCCCCTGGCGCAGGGGATAACCGGCGCACTGCCCGGGCAAACCATCAGCAAAATTGTGTACGTTACCAACACCGGGGGCTACCCGGCCTGGGTGCGGGTACAGGCCACCCCCGGGCTAACACTGGCCGATGGCACCACCCAACCCCCCGGCGGGCTGGTGGGCTTTGCCCACACCGATGCCGCGGGGGTAAGCCACCCCGGCTATAACGAAGCAGATTGGCTGTACGATGCCACCGGCGGCTATTACCTTTACCGCACGGCGCTGGCCCCCGGTGCCACCACCACGCCGCTATTTAGCGGGGTAACACTTTCGCAAACGATGGATGCCCGCTATGCGGGGGCCACCGTTACGGTGGAGGTGGCAGCCCAGGCGGTGCAAAGCAAAAATAACGGCGGCGCTGCCACCCAGGCGGTGGGCTGGCCCACCGCCACCTGAACGGAAAGGAGTAGCAGGGAATGTTATGGAAACGATGGATTAGTTTAGCCCTGGGTGCTGCCCTTTCGGCCAGCTTGCTGCTAACGCCCGCGGCGGCCTTGGCAGGGGAGGGGGTGGAAAACGCCGAAACCGCCACCGCCACGGCCACGGCCATGGCCACCGCCGAAACCGCCGAGCCGGAGCCTACGCCGGAGCCTACGCCCGAACCCACGCCGCCCCCCACACCCGAGCCAGTGCAAACCCAAACCCCGGCCCCGGTGCAAAGCCAAACCCCGGCCCCGGCCCCCACGCCAACGGCAACGCCAACGCAAACCCCCGCCATGCAGGAGAGTGCAGCCACCGCTACCCCCACCCCGGCCCCCACGGCCACGGCCACCGCCACGCCCGAAACAGCGCCCGATGCCCAGCCCGAGGAAGTGGTGGATTTTTACCAGATGGTGATGGGCGCGGCAGATGATACCGTGCTTGCGGCCTACCTAGATTCCTTGAGTGGCGAGCGCTTTGCCGAACTGTGGGCCAAGCTGACCGAAGCCCAACAATCCGCACTCTACGCCCGCCTTGCCCCCCTATTTACCGGGGAAATGCGGGAGGGTGGCCCCCTACAGCTTGTGCTGGGAGTGCCCGGCCTTGCCGGCCTTGCCAGTGCTATGCCCGTATCCCGCATGGCGCTGCGCAGCGGCGGGGATGCCGAAAATCTATCCCTAAACAAGGAGGTAACCTATGTAGAACAAACCGATAGCTATACCATCACCCTCGAAGCCTACGCCAAGGGGGTGGTTGCCACCCAAGGGGGCAAAGCCTCCGATATTGTGCTGGTGCTGGATACCTCGGGCAGCATGGCCGACCCAATGAGCTATACCCCTGCCTACCCCACCACCAACGACCAAACCTATTACCTGCTGCAAGGCACAAGCTACACCACCCTGCAATACGACCGTGGGGGCTGGTACCTAACGCGTGGGGGCGGCGGCCATGGTGGCGGTTACCAAAAGTTTTACTACACCCCCCGCACCGGCGGGGAGGATACCACGCCGGGCCACACCCAGTTTTATGCCGCGCAGGGCCAGCGGATGGTGGCGCTGCAAAATGCCGTGAACGGCTTTATAGATAGCCTGGCCGCCCAAAGTGCAGCCCAGCCAGCCGGAACCGATAACAACCGTATCGGCATTGTTACCTTTGCAAGCGGCAGCGAGCAAAAGCAGGCGCTGACCGAGCTGAACGCCACCACCGCCGGTGGCATGAAGGCGATTGTCAATACCCTATCGCCCTACGGTTCCACCAACGCCAAGGCCGGCATGGAAACCGCCCGGGCCGCCTTGGATGCCGTGACGGACGGCAAGCGGAACAAGGTTGTCATCTTTTTTAGCGATGGTGTGCCCACCACCACCGATACCTTTAGCCATGCGGTGGCGGCAGGGGCCGTTGCGGCGGGCTATGGGCTGAAAAATAACACCACCAGCCCTGCCACCATCTACACCATCGGCATTATGGGTGGGGCGCAGCCCTTTACCGATGATACCCAAACCACCTTCAACACGGCGGATGATGTCAACGCCTATATGCACGCGCTATCCAGCAACTACCCCGCCGCTGCCTGGAACAGCGGCAGCAACCGTTCGCTGGGGGCAGCCGCCGTTCTCCCGGCGGGGCAATCCTATTACCTCACGGCCACCGATAGCGAAAGCCTTGATAAGGTGTTTGAAATTATCTCCGCCCAAATCCCCCAACCCGGCACCAAGCTGGATGCCGGCGCGGTGCTGCAAGATGTACTCTCGCAAGAATTTACCCTGCCGGATGGGTACGATGCAGGCCAAATTACCCTGCAAACCCAAGGGTATAACGGCAGCGTCTTCACCGGCATCAACGCCGTTGCCGAGGGCGTACAGGCCACGGTGGAAGGCGATAAACACACCATACAAATCACCGGGTACGATTTCTCGGGGAATTATATCAGCGAGATTGCCCGCCAAAAAGGTGGCGCAGACTATTACGGCGATAAGCTGATCATCACGATACCCGGCATCCAGGCCGATTATAGCGTAAGCTACGGCGGGCAGGGCATCACCACCAACGCGCCGGGCAGCGCCCTGTACCCCAGTGCCGATGCCGCCGCCGCCAACACGGATGCGGTGGCCAGCTTTGCCCCGCCCAAGGCCGATGTGGCCATCCGCTACACCGCCACCCCGCGCGACCAATATGTTTACCTTACCAACACCGCCGATGCCGGGTTTATCCTGGGCCTTGGCAGCGAAAACGCAGCCCTGCCCAACGGCACCAACAATGCCTACCTGGATATTGCCTATACCCTGAAGGACGGCGAGGGCAAAACGCTGGGCATCTACAAGGTGGCCCACGCCCAGCCCCTATCGCAGGGGCTATGGCAAACCGGGGCACCCACCCTGGCGGGCTTAGATGCCGATGCCCACTATACCCTAACGGCCACCCTAACGGCCACCTACCCCACAGCCGGGGCAGGCAAGGGGCCAACCAGGGGCGTGGCCGCCCGCCTTGCGGTGGAAAACCCAGCCAACGCGCTGGTGCTAAAACCCCGCCTCACCTACCAGGATTCCACCCATTACTATGGCACCGGCGTGGTGGATTATGGGGCCGAAAATGCCCTGGGCGCACCCGCCTGGTATTATAACGGTACCCTGCCGGAAACCAACCCCGCCGTGCAGGGGGCCATAACCGGCCAAAAGCCGACCCTAAGCCTTACCTACCTGCCGGCTGCCTCCGATTTTGACGCGGAGCAGGCCGTTGCGGTGGGGGTGAAAATTGGCAGCAGGGATATTGCCGCCCACACCACCTTCCGCTGGCAAAAAGGCACCGAATGTGCCGGGGAGGAAGCGGCCCCGGAGCCGGGGGTGGCCTTCCGCGTACACGTATGCACCGCCACCCTCACCATCCAAAAGGTGGTGGAGGCCCCCGGCACCAACCAAAGCTTTGTGTTTACCGTAACGGGGCCGGGCGGCGCAACCCGCCAGCTGGGCATCCAGGGCGCAGGCAGCATTACGGTAACGGGGCTGCCCTTTGGGCGCTACACCGTGCAGGAGGATACCGCCTGGAGCTGGCGCTACACGTCCCGCGATGCCACCCAAGCCACCGAGCTTACCGCCCGGGCACCCAACAAAACCGTGGCCATCCACAACACCAAAACCAACACCAACTGGCTCAGCTGGGAAAATTTTGCCCTCAACCGCTTTGTGTGCGGGCCGGGTGGCAAAATTAGCATTACGGCAAGCCACGGGGTACTGCCCACGGCCACACAACAGGAAGGAGGTGCGGTGTGATGCTGCGCCATATCCGCAACGCAATTTCGGCCAGCGGGCACCCGCGCCGTGCCGCTTTGCTGCTGGCCTGCTTTTGCCTGGTGGCGGCGGTGGGGGGCAGCTATGCCTACCTGCACACCGTCACCCTGCCGGTAGCCAACACCATTGTGCTGGGGGATGTGCAGGGCAAGGTGGAGGAAAGCATAGAGAATGGCGAAAAAACCAACGTTTCCATCCGCAACACCGGCAGCCTGGCTGCCTATATCCGGGTAAAAACGCTGGCAAGCTACCGCCAGGGGGATGCCGTGCTGGCAAAAATCCCCCGCCCCGGCACCGATTATACCATCCAATACACCACCGACCCAGATTGGGTGCAGGGGGCCGATAGCTACTGGTATTACCGCAAGCCGGTAGCGCCCGGCGGCACCACCAGCGTGCTGGTTGTGCGCTGTGTGCCCATAAACCTTGCCGCCGGGCAGGCTTTCCAGCTGGATATTTTAACCTCCCTACTGCAAGCGGGCGCGCCGCAGGCGGTGGCCAGCTGGAGCAATTCGGCCACCACCCTCACGGTGGGGGCCGATGGCCTGCTAACCATTACCGGCACCGCCAAAGGGGGTGGCGAATAAGTATGCGCTACCCATTACGCAACACTTCCACAGCCATCGCCAAAACGGTGGCCAGCCTAGTGCTGGCGGCAGGGCTTTGCCTTGCCATGGCACCCGCCGCCCAGGCGGCCAGCACCGCCGTTACCTATTTGGGGGATGCCAACCGCTTTGTGGAACCCGAAGGGCAAGACCTTTTCAACAATTTTAAAGGGGTGATGCCGGGCGATACCATAACCCAAATTATCCACCTGCATAACATTGAGAACGAGGGCCAGCAGGTATCGCTTTACCTGCGGGCCGAAGCCCCCGATGCCGCCGGGCGAGAATTTTTGGCCCAGCTTGGCATGACCGTCCGCCAGGGGGATACCGTTCTGTTTCAGGGCGATGCCGCCCAAACCGGGGGCCTGAGCACAGATGTGCTGCTGGGCACCTTTACCGCCAGCACCACCCGGGATTTGGCCGTTACCCTATCGGTGCCCACCACCCTGGGCAATGCCTACCAAAACGCGGCCGGGGCCGTAAACTGGGTGTTCACCGCGCAAAATTGCCCTGCGCCCACCCCAAGCCCCGGCACCACCACCACCCCCACCGGCACCACGGTAACCACAACCCACCGCGCGCCGGTGCCCCAAACGGGGGATGCCGCCCCCGCCCCCTGGCTGCTAGCCACCGGCATGGGCGCGGCCCTGGCCGGGCTGGTGCTATTGCGCCGCCGCCGTAAATTGTAAAGGCGGCCACGGCTGCTGGGCTAAAAAAATAGCGGCTGTGCGGCAAAAACCACAAAAACAACCCCAAGGCGTGGGCGTTTGGCCCGGCCTTGGGGTTGCTGTTGGTTTTAGGGGGCTGCGTCAGCGCTTAAAAAACGTTTCCTGCAAGGAGCATAGCTTATCGGCCATGCAAACAATGGCGGCCTCCCGGCAGCGGGGCAGGTGGGTTAGGGTTAAGGGCCACATATGGGTGGCAATGATGTTGCACTCGGTGGGGTTCAAATCGAAATATTGCCGCGCTTTTTTTAAGGCGCGGGCCGGGTGCTCAAACCCATGCAGGCCGGGCAAATCGGCACAATGGTGCCAATCGTACAGGTAAAAATCGTGCAAAAAAGCGCCCCGCACCAGGCTGGTTTCGTCCCCGTGCAGGCAAAGGTGGCGGTTTAGCCAAAAGCTGGTTTGGGCCACCCGCATACAGTGGGCATAGGTGGTTACCCGCCCATGCTGAATAAATTCTTGCATACGCAGGGTTTGGGGTTGGTCGGCCCAGCCGCGCAAAATGCTGCGGAAACGGCGCTGCTCCAGGTGTGTTAGTTGGAAAGAGGGCATAGAGGGGTTCCTTTCAAATTTTAGGCAAATTCTCGGCAAATTGTTTGGCGAATTTTTGGGCCAAATTTTCAGCAAAAGCGTTGGCAAGCTGCGCGGCAAAATTTGTGCCTTGGGGGCGGCGGGCGGCAGGGCGTTTGCAAAGCGCTTATTATAAGCTATTATAATAAGGTAGGTGCGGCACCCCGTGGGTACGTAACAAGCGTATGCCCCGCCCTTACACGGTGCCCACGCGGGTGCAAAGCAGGTGGGCGTTGCCCTCCACCTGGTAGGCCCCGCTCCCGGCGGGCAAAAACAGGCTATCGCCCTTTTGCAGGGGCAGGGTTTCGCCGCTTTGGGCGGTAATTTGCCCTTCGCCATCCACCACCAACAGGGAGGTGAAGGAGGCATCATCGCAGGTATCCGCAAAAGCGCCCACCCGCAGGTCGGTGGTAAAATATTCGCACCGGGCAAGGTGGGGGCCAAAATCCTGGTCGGCGCGGGGGGGCTTGCGCTCGGTAACGGCCAGCGCCTGGGGGATGTGCAGCGCGCGGGGCTTGCCATCCGCACCCAGGCGGCCATAATCGTAAACGCGGTAGGTAACGTTGGAATTTTGCTGTACCTCGGCCAAAACAATCCCCTTGCAGATGGCGTGCAGCGTCCCCGCCGGGATAAAGAAAACATCCCCCTTGTGCACGGGCACGGCGTTCAGCACCTCCAACAGGGTGTTATCGGCAATGCGGCGGGCAAACTCGGCCTCATCAATCTCGTGGGCAAAGCCATAATACAAAAATGCGCCCGGCTCACAGTCCAGCACATACCACATCTCGGTTTTGCCATACTGCCCCTCGTGGGCAAGGGCATACGCGTTGCTGGGGTGTACCTGGATGGATAAATTGTTCTTGGCATCGATGAATTTTACCAAAATCGGGAATTCCTCAAACGCCGCGCAGTTGGTGCCAAGCACGGCCCGGCCATGGGTGGCAATGTACTGTGCCAGGGTGGTGCCGGCCTCGGGGCCGTTCACCAAGGTGCTTGGGCCATCGGGGTGGCAGGATAGCACCCAAGCTTCGGCCAGGGGGTGTTTGTCGGCATCAATATGGTATTCGGTGCGCAGGCGCTCTCCGCCCCAAATATAATCGGTGCAGGTGGGCTTTAATTTCAGTATCGGCATAGCGGCACACTCCTATTTTTTTAGATTCTCTTTATTATGACAGCCTTGGGCTGAAATTTCAATCTTCTGGCAAAAATCACATTAAACAACATAATAATCACATAAAACATCCGCAAATAGGAACTAGAAATGGATAAAGGTTATTGACAATTCTTGCAAAGATGGTATAATGGCAATATCAACTAGTATACGTTAAGGTGAATTTTAGCTGCGGATGCGGTTGAAAAAGTAGAAAGAAAGAAGATGTTATCGATCATGAATTTGAAAAAAATCATTACCGTAGTAGCCGCCGTGGCGATGGCTTGTGTCTTTGCTACCTCCGCATTCGCAAAAACGAATGATGAGAAGGCTGTTGAATTGCGTGCGTATGCCGCCAGCAACGGCATCGATATTTCGGGCGTCAGCTTCACCCCGGAGCAGCTCGACAATATCACCGCCAACAAGGCCAGCTTGAAGGCCCAGGCCGATAGCCTGATTGCCTCTGCTAAGGCAGACCCCGCCAATGCGCAAAGCTATGCCAACCAGGCCGCCGCTCTGGCCGCTTCGGTAGGTGTTACGGTTGCCAACCCCACCGTTACCGTCACGGCAAATAACACCATCACGGTTGTTGCCAGCGTAAACGGCGCTTCCTCCAGTGGTAGCCTGCAGACCACCACCAACATCACCAAAGAGGAAACCTCCGCGCATCCCGAAATTGCCGAGGCCATCAAGAATGGTACCTGGGGCAAAACCGAGGGTGCCGCTGCTGCCAACCCGCTGACTGCCTCCGGCAGCGCGGTCATCAAGGCTACCGGCGATAACGCTGGTGCGTTCTTGGTTGCTGCTGTGCTGGCTGTTGCCGCCATGCTGGGCCTGGCCGTTCGCAAAAGCAACGCGATGGTTGCCTAACCCCTTATTTACCATGTAACCAACCGCCCTGCCGCAAACCGCGGCAGGGCGGTTTTTGGTGCATTTATAGGGGTAAGGTGAATGTTTGTGTTTGTACGGCAAGGGCTCTGCTCTTGCCGTACACCTCTTCCCGTAAGCCAAAACCCTGCCTATGCACCACATACCGTATCTATACCGCCGTAGGGCAAGGGCTCTGCTCTTGCCGCCGTACCCCTGGCACCCCCGCGCGCCCGGCACCCTGCGCATCGACCGGCACCCCCGTGCGCCCGGCACCTAACCACCGCCGCCGTTGGTGGAAATTTGTTCTGCCCAAAACCAACCGGCCAATGCCTAACCGCATCACAGGGCAAACAACGGCAAGAGCAGAGCCCTTGCCCTACACCTGCCGCACCCCAAACATCCGGTATATACCAAACCCCGCCCCGGGCATCCCCCTGCCGCACACCCCGCCTATGCACCACATACCTAACCAATGCCGCCGTTGGTGGAAATCTGTTCTGCCCAAAACCAACTGGCATATGTCTAACCGCATCACAGGGCAAACAACGGCAAGAGCAGAGCCCTTGCCCTACATCCGCCGCAC
>JAQUSS010000129.1 GCA_028710135.1 Gemmiger sp.
GCCAGGCCAGCGGGGGCCCCGCGCTTACCGCAGGGACGGATACCCCCAGCCCCCCCACGCTAAGGCCCACATACCGCGCCACCCACAGCGCCACGGCCCGCAATTGCCGCCCAAAATGGCGCAGCAGCAGCAGCCCGTAGGCAAGCGAGAGCGCAAGGTAGAGCGCCGCGCCCATATCGTTGCTCCAGGGTACCAGCGCCCCCACCAGCAGGGGGGCCAGCAGCGCGGCTTTTACCGGGAAATACCCGGGGCCTTTTTGCCTGTAGGCCCGGCGGCAGGCCGCCCACAGCAAAATAACCGCCAGGGGCAGCGCGGCGGCGCGTATCATCCGGGCGCTGTTGCCGTTGGCGGCGGCATAGCCCAGCAGGCTTTGGGCAAGGGCGGCACCCGGCAGCTTGCCGATACCGGGCAGCCCCTGCACCAGCGCAAAATAGCCCCCGCACAGGGCTAGGGTGCAGCCCGCCGCCCGCTTTGCCTTGCCAAGGGCGGCCAGGGCGGCGGCAAACACCAGCAGCTCAAAAAAGAACCAGGTTAGCGCGTTGGTGGCAAACAGGCTGCGGCCAAAGCTGTTGCCCACCGCCAAAAGCACCGCCGCCACGCTGTACAGCTCGCCCGCGCCCAGGTAAACGGTAAAATCCGCATAGGGGCGCTGGCCCGCCAGCAGGCGGCGAACCGGGTTGTAGTTTTGAAAATCGCCGTTCATAATCTCGTAATCGGCGGTAAAGGCATGGGTAAGCCCCCGCACGGCGGCAAGGCCCGCCAGCAGGGCAAAAAACACCAGCCAGGGCAATAGGCGGCGGGCGGCGGCTTTCAATTTTTGCAAGCGTTGCGTTTTCATCAGCGGTACACCTGTTGCAGGGTGGAAAGGGTGCGCTGCATTTCGGCGCGCACATCGGCGGGGGCAACCACCTCCACCCCGCCCGCAAACCCGGCCACCCAGCCAAAAAATTGGGGGCTGATTTGCAGGGTGGCATACAAATCAAACTTTTCGCCATCCGGGCGGCGCACCAGGGTTGGCTCGGTGCCAAAACGGTCAATCATGGCCCCGGCCAAGCGGTTTTCGCACCGCAGCGTCACCTCTTTCACCGGGCCGCTGAACATCCCAAACATCTGCTGCATATAGCGGTTCACATCAAAATCGGCATATTCCTGCGCACCTTCGCGCGGGGCATCGGGCAGCAGCGCCACCTTTTGCATTTTATCCACCCGAAAATGCTTGAGCTTGCCATCGGCAAAGGCAATCAGGTAATAGTTGCCGCTCTCCCACACGAGGGCCCAGGGGCTTAGGACGTAGAGCGCGCCACCCCGGCGGGGGGTCATTTTTTTATCTAAGCTCCAATCGCAATAGGTAAACTCCACCTGGCACCCCTTGGTGATGGCCTGGTGCAGCGTATCCACCGTATAGAGGATTTTTTCCTCCTGGCTTTTGATACGCCCCGAAACCAGCACCATACGGTCAAGCTCTTCCTCGCGGTAGCGGCTGGTAAAGCGGCCCAGCTTATCGATTAAAGTTTTGCTTTTTTTGGCGGTGATAAATTTGCTGGCATAAACGGCATCCACGAGCAGCTTTAGCTCGGGCAGCTCAAAGGGGGTATCCACCATATAGTAGCCCCCGCCCCGCCCCCGGTACTGCAAAATTTCGTAGGGGGAGCCGGGCAGTTCGTTCAAGGTATCAATATCATCGTAGATGCTTTTGCGCTCGGCCTCCACCCCCCGCTTTTGTAGCAGTTCCACCAGGCGGGGTACGCTCAAGGGGTGGTTTTCATCCGTTTCACGGGTAAAAATATCCAGCAGCGCCAGCAGCTTCCTCTTTTGGCCTTCCTTACGTGGCATATCCGGTGTTCCTTTCCTGTCCGCTATCAAAAACGCGTTTTTTCGTCAAAATTTCGCCGTATATCCCGGCGGGTGGGTGCTGCGCCGCTACCTTAGGGTTCCTTTTGGTCAAACGCGGCGCGGCGGGCGGTGGATAGGCGGAACATTTCCTCCAGCCCGGCCCGGTCGCCCTCGGCCAGGCGGGTGCGCAGCTGGGTTAGCGCCGCCTCAAACATATCAATTTCCCCAATCAGGTTATCCTTGTTCCACAAAAACAGCTCTGCCCACATTTTATCGTTGATGCGCGCAATCCTTGTCAAATCCCGGACGGAATCGCCGGTGTAGCAGGCAAGGTCGGTATTATCGCTGGCGCACATCAGCCCCACCGCAATGGCATGGCAAAGCTGGCTTACATAGCCAATCATCCGGTCGTGCTCGGCCACACTCAGCGTGGTGATGCGGCAAAAGCCCAACGTTTCGGCCAGGGCGCGGCACCAGGCAATGGCGGCGGGGGTGTTTTTCTCGGTGGGGGTGATGATAAAATTGGCGGGCGCAAAGGCAACCTCGGCGCTGTGGGTGATGCCGCTGGTTTCGCGCCCGGCCATGGGGTGGCTGGCAATAAACTCCACCCCGGCGGGCAGCATGGCCTGTATCGGCTCCACCAACCCCCGCTTCACCCCCGAAACATCGGTGAAAAGCACCCCGGGGTGCAAAAGCTGGCCATACTGCTTGATCCAATCCAAAAAGGCGGTGGGGTACAGCCCAAAAACAAGGTAATCGGCTTGCTGCACCAGGGTTGTAAAATCCTCGCTGCCGGGCAAGGCCCCGGCGCGGATATACGCCCGCTCCTGGGCAAAGCGCAGGGTGGCGGCATCACAATCAATGCCCGTTACCCGGTACCCCTTGCCCGAAAGCACCTGGGCATACTTGCCGCCCAGCAGCCCCAGGCCGACAATCAGCCAGGTTTTTTGTTTTTCGCCATTTTCATAATTTTTGGTGTTATCTTGCATCATCTTCCAAAACCACCTTTGCGCCCAGGCTTTGCAGTACCCCAAAAAAGCCCGGCCAAGATTTATTGATGGCGTTTGCCCCCAGCAGCATGGCGGGCACCCCCGCGCCGTAGGCCGCCACCGCCAGGCTCATCACTACCCTGTGGTCGTTATGGCCCAAAAGCGGCTCGGTGGGGGCGTGCAGCGCCACCCCGGTGATGGTAACGGTGCTGCCATCCGCCTCGGCTTCAATCTGCGCGCCCATCTTGCGCAGCTCCTGCTGCATGGCGGCAATACGGTCCGATTCTTTCAGCCGCAGCCGCCCCGCGTTGCGCAGCACGGTGGTGCCCCGGCAAAAGCAGCCCAGCACAATCAGGGCGGGGCCAAGGTCGGGGCAATCGGCCAAATCAATCTCGGTGGCCTGGAGCAAGCTCCGCTCAAACTTAATGCTATCCCCCCGCACGGCCAGCTTGCCGCCGCACCGCCGCAGGATATCTAAAATTACTTTATCGCCCTGGTGGGTATCCTGCGCAAGGCCCTGCACGGTAATGCCCCCCACAAGGCAGCCCAGCACCCCCAAAAAGGCGGCCTGGCTATAATCGCCCTCCACCGCGGCATCGCAGGGGGTATAGTGCTGGTTGCCCGCCACCCGGTACACGGTTTGCTTGCCGGCCCGCATATCCACCCGGATGCCAAACCGGCGCAGGGCATCCATCGTCATATCCACATAGCTTTTGCTCTCAAACGGCGGTGCTACGCGGATAATGCTATCCTGCTCCAGCAGGGGCGCGGCAAACAGCAGCCCGCTGATAAACTGGCTGGAAACATCCCCCGGCAGGGTAAACTCGCCGGGGCGCAGCTGGCCCAAAATGGTGATGCCCGCCTCGGTTTGCTCAAAATGGTTGCCCTGCTTTTGGAACAGCAGGTGGTATACCTCCTGCGGGCGCTGGAACAGCCGGGGCGCGCCGGTAAAGCGGACGCGCTGTGCGGTTAGGCTGAACAGCGGTATCAAAAAGCGAAGGGTGCTGCCACTCTCTTTGCAGTACACCGGGTGGGTGATGGTGGCAAAGCCCTTGCATCCCTCGATGCACAGGCCGGTTTCGCCCTCCACCACCTTTGCGCCAAGCTGGCGCACGGCATCCATGGTGGCGCGGATATCATCGCTATATTCAATATGTTCAATATGGCTGGTTCCCCCGGCAAGCCCGGCGCAAACCACGGCGCGGTGGGCGGCACTTTTGGAGGGTGGCACCGCCGCGGTGCCCGAAAGACGGCTGACATACAGCTTTGCGTTCACTGGTTCCCCCTGTTTGTTGTGTGGTGGTTACATATCCCGGCCTACGGCGGCGGCTACGCGCTTACATTTTGCCACCATATCGGCAAATTTATCAGGCTTTAAGCACTGCGCGCCATCGCTCCAGGCGCGGGGCGGGTCGTCGTGTACCTCAATTTCCAACCCATCGGCACCCGCCGCCACGGCGGCAAGGGCCATGCTTTCCACCAGCTTCCAATCGCCGGTGGCATGGCTGGGGTCCACAATAACGGGCAGGTGGGTTTTTTCCTTGATGACCGGCACGGCCGATAAATCCAGCGTGTTGCGGGTGTATTTTTCAAAGGTGCGTATCCCGCGCTCGCACAAAATTACCTGCTCGTTGCCGCCCGCCATAATATACTCGGCGCTCATAATCCATTCCTCAATGGTGTTGGCAAGGCCCCGCTTTAGCAGGATGGGCTTGTGCATTTTGCCCACAGCCTTGAGCAGCTGGAAGTTTTGCATATTCCGCGCGCCAATCTGCACAAGGTCCACATACTCCTCAAACTCGTCAATCCGCTCCTCGCTCATCAGCTCGCTGACGATGGGCATCCCGGTTTTTTGGCGGGCCTTTACCATATCCAAAATACCCTCGGTGCCAAGGCCCTGGAAGGAATAGGGGCTGGTGCGGGGCTTGTAGGCACCCCCGCGTAGCAGGGTAGCGCCACCCTGCTGCACCTCGGCGGCAAGGCGGCAAATTTGCTCTTCGCCCTCAATGCTGCACGGGCCTGCCATGATGGCAAAGGGGGCGTTGCCGCCAATTTTTACCCCGCCCACATCAATGATGCTATCCGCCGGGTGGAACAGCCGGTTGGCCCGCTTGTAGGGGGCCGAAACGCGGGTAACGTTCTCCACCCAAGGGTTGGCAAGCACATCCTTCTCGGCAATTTTGGTGGTATCGCCCACCAGGCCAAAAACGTTATAATCCGTGCCGCGTATCAGGGTTACCGCAAGGCCCTGCTTCTCAAAATTATGAACAATGCTATCCAGCTCGGTTTGCGGGGTACCCTTTTTGGTGGAGATAATCATACTGTTTCCTCTTTCTCTATCCTTCTATCATTTTTGGTGCCGGGGCTGCCCGGCGGGTGTGCTTTTGGGGCAAATTTTAGGGTTTACGTTAATACTGCTCGTTAAACCAGGCGGCGGCGCGGTTTACCGCATCGGCCAGGGTGGCGGTATTTTCCAGCACATCGGTGGCGGCGGCGCGGTACAGGGGGCCACGCTCGGTTTCCATCGCCTGTAGGTCGTGCCCCTGCGATAGGGGGCGGCCATCGGTGGGCAATTGCTCCACCGGGCGGCGTATCCACAGCACGGGGCCGTTTTGGCGCAGCATCCGGGCGTTGCCGGGTGTTTTGATCACCCCGCCGCCGCAGGCCAGCACCTGGCGGTTGCCCTTGCTGTAGGCGGCCACAGCCTCGGCCTCGTACCGGCGGAAAAGGGCCTCGCCGCTTTGGGCAAACACATCCGGGATGGGCATACCCAGCCCCTGCTCTATCTTTTCATCAATATCCACATAGGTTTTGCCCAGCCGCTGGGCCAGCACCCGGCCAATGCTGCTTTTGCCGCAGCCCGGCATCCCAATCAGCGATAGATTGCTAATCTCTTTTTTAAGCCGTGCATGGGTCGCCTCAATCTCCGAAACCGGGTAGTGTTTGCCGGTAAACTTTTCGGCCGCATACACGGCCTGGGCCACCAGCATCTCAAACCCGCACACGGCGGTAACGCCCCGTTCCTCGGCTTGCAGCAGCAGCTCGGTGCGGAAGGGGTTGTACACCACATCCACCACGGCCTCCAACTGGGGGAAGGCTTTTAAATCCACCAGGCACACCCCTGTTTCGGGGTACATCCCCACCGGGGTGGTGTTGATGATAATTTCCACCTCGGGGTGGTCGGCTGCCTGGGCATAGGTCAGGCTATGGTTGCGCCCGGTGCGCCCGGCGGTTAAAACGCTGGCCGCGCCCCCGTTTTTGCAGGCGGCTGCCACCGTGTTGTGGGTGCCGCCGGTGCCCAAAATCAAAACATTTTTGCCCGCAAAGCGGATGCCGTGGGCCGCCGCCAGGTACTGGAAGCCCGCGTAATCGGTGTTATAGCCATACAGCCGCCCGCCCCGGTTTACCAGGGTGTTCACCGCGCCGATGGCCGCGGCGGTGGGCTCCACCTCGTCGCAGTAGGCAAGCACAAGCTGCTTGTAGGGGATGGTTACATTCACCGCCCGGAACTGCCGTGCCTCCAAAAAAGCGCGGGCATCCGCCTCGGTGGGCAGCGGGTGCAGCTCGTAGCGGTAGCCGCCCACCTGCTCGTGTATGGGCTTGGAGTAACTGTGCCCAAGCCGTGCGCCAATCAAGCCGTAATCCATCTTCTGCCCTCCTTATTGTTTACACATCCTGTTGCGGCGGTATTTCCCGGGGTTAGCGGGGCAAACCGTGGGTATGGGCCAAGGTGCCATACCGCACCGTTAACAGATCCAAAATGCCAAAGGCCGCCATGCCGTTTTGCACCACGGCGGCGCGGGG
>JAQUSS010000130.1 GCA_028710135.1 Gemmiger sp.
GGGCAACACACAGTGCTTGGGGTGGATGATGGCGCCCAAAGTATCGCCCCGCTGTTCAAAGCGGATAAACTCCTTCATCAGGCAGGCTTCGTTGTTCACGGCCCGCTCCAGCGCAAAGGCGGCTGCACCGTCCGGGTCGCCCAGCATTTGGGCGGCCGCCGCGCCACGGTCAAAGCCAAGGCGGGCAAAGCGCACCAATACCAAATCCTTGCCGGGGTCGGTGTTCAAAAAGCCGGTCATTACCCGGGTTTTGAGGGGTTGCCCCAGGCGGCCCAGCCCGGCATACACCCTGCGCGCGCGGGCCGCATCGGTTGCAATTTCTTTGCTGTCAAACAGGCTCAACTGCCCTTCCTCGGGGGAAAGTACGCCCACCGGTATCTCCCGCTTTGCATAGCTTTCGTACACGCAGCACAAAAACCCCGGGAAGGTGCCATCGTACCGGTAACAAATATCCCTTACATCTGCCGCACAAGACATTGCACTGCCTCCTGCTTAATCAGCGTTGCTGCCTTGGGGGCCGGCACGCCATCGGCGGCCAGCTGGTGCAGCGCCGGGGCCGCCCCCGGCAAGGGGGTAGGCACAAATTGGTCAAGGCTTAACTGCTGCATCCCCACCCCAAAGGCACCGGGGTCCAAGAGGGCATTTGCAATCTCGGCCCGGTTGCCGTGCGCCCCCGCATACCCCTGGCAGGTGATGAAATACTGTGCCCGTTTTAATACCACACCCAGGCGTTTTAGCTCGGCCATCCCCAATTGGGATACCCGGCGCGCGGTGAGGATGCGCAGCGCGCTTTTGGGGCCGATGCCCGGCACCCGCAGCAGGGTTTCCTTGGGTGCGGTGTTTACCTCCACCGGGAAGTAGGCCGGGTGGCGCACCGCCCAATTGCATTTTGGGTCCAGGTAGGGGTTAAAGTTTGGCTCATCGCTGCTCAACAGCTCGCTTGCCTCAAAATGATAAAACCGCAGCAACCAATCTGCCTGGTAGAGCCGGTGCTCCCGCAAAAGGGGCGGCCGGGTAGTAACCGCAGGCAGGCGTTCATCCTGCATCAGCGGCAGGTAGGCCGAATAAAACACGCGCTTGAGCGAATATTTTTTATATAACCCCTCGGTCAACTGTAGGATGTGATGGTCACTTTCCGGGGTGGCGCCAATAATCATCTGGGTGCTTTGCCCGGCCGGCGCAAAGGCGGGGGCATGGCGGTAAACGGCCAGTTCCCGCTTGCTTTGGGCCGATTGTACCGCAATTTGGCCCATCGGCTTTAGGATGGCGGTTTTCTTTTTATCGGGGGCCAGCAGGTTCAGGCTTGCCTCGCTGGGCAGCTCAATATTCACCGATAAACGGTCTGCCAGCAGCCCCAACCGCTCTATCAGCACGGGGTCGGCCCCCGGGATGGTTTTGGCGTGGATGTAGCCATTAAAATGGTATTCCCGCCGAAGGATGCGCAGCGCCTCAATCATCCGCTCCATCGTCACATCCGGGCTGCCCAGCACCGCGCTGGATAAAAACAGCCCCTCAATATAATTGCGGCGGTAAAAGCCGATGGTCAGCTCGGCAAGCTCCCGCGGGGTAAAGCTTGCACGGCGAATCTCGTTGCTGCGGCGGTTGACGCAATAGCTGCAATCGTAGGCGCAGGCGTTGGAGTATAGCACCTTTAACAGCGAAACGCACCGCCCATCCGGCGTGAAGGCGTGGCACAGCCCCGGCAGCGCGCAGCTACCCAAGCTGCCATGCTGGCCCGCCCGCGCCACCCCGCTGGAGGTGCAGGCAACATCGTACTTGGCACTATCTGCCAAAATCTCCAGCTTCTCGGCCAGTTCCACCGTAGCCCCTCCGTTCTAAAAAAGTGTATAAGAAATTAGGCCCGCACACCGCCGCTTTTCAAGCGGTTTGCTGCGGGCTTCGCAGCTTTTTATTGGTTCTTTTGCTTTTCTTTTTTCTATGGTTTTTGCTTTACCAAACCGCCGAACAGCAAACGTTTTGAACATTGCATTTGCCAAGCGCCGCGGCATTGCCGCCCGTTTGCTTTGGCAAAGGCTTTGCTTTTTGCTCGTTCGCAGTATTTTCGCAGCATTTTCGCGATATTTTATCAAAACGCAGCGCTTTGTTTTGCCGCCGTTCCTAAAATTTTATCTAATGGTGCGCATACGGCGCTCATTGTCCGGTTTATCGTACATTTCACCTGGTATACTGTAAACATAGCCCCAAGAGAAACACCCAGAAACCCCGGATGCCGCGGCCAAAACCCGCAGGTAAGGCCCTACAAAAGGCTCCTGCAAAGGGCCGTAATTACCACTTTGCCTTGGTTTCCACCACTTTGCCCGCGATATACAAATAATCCAGCTCTTCCCCTTTGATGACCATTTCCTCGTAATCGGGGTTGAAGGGGTGCAAAACCACCGCGTTGCCACGCTGAATGTACTTTTTCAAGGTACCTTCCCCATCCGCACCGTAAACCAGCACCCCCAAATCCCCATTTTCCAGGGTATTTTGCCGGTGCACCAGCGCCAAATCTCCATCGGAGATGCGCGGTTCCATGCTATCGCCTTTTACAACAAGGTAAAAATAGCTTTGGGGGTCCTTCACCTGGGCATACTCGGTGCCGTAATCCTCCTCAAAGGCAAGGGCGCCATACCCGGCCCGCACCGTGCCCACCACCGGGATGGGGCACTGGGGGTAGCCGCCAAAAAAACGCTGCCCTGCGGCCTGGGTTTCGGGGCCGGGGTTTTGCAGCCCCAAAAGTGCATCCGCCGTGGTATCCAGCATGGCAGCCAGCTTGGCAATGGTGGGCGGGTCCGGGGTGGAACGCCCCGTTTCCCACTTGCCAACGGCCTGCTGGGTGACCCCCAGCAGGCGCGAAACCTCCGCCTGGCTCAACTTTTTTAGCTTTCGGGCCTGCTTTAAGCGATCTGCAAACATGGCAGCCACTCCTCTCGTTTTCTCATTCCGCCCAAACGGTGCTAGGCGGCAGGCATTTTTCGCGACTTGCGCGATTTTCTTGAATAGCCCCATTATACAACCATTGGTAGTTTATGTAAAGTTGTTTTTAAAAAAATATCCAAAATAAGTTGTTTATTTCCTCTTGACAACAACGCATAGTTGTTTTATAGTAGGGATACAGACAACATAACGTTGTACACGGCAACCATCCGCTTGCGGTGGATGGCAAACTGCGGTTGCCGCCGGCCCCACGGGGCCCATTATAAAGGAGGAAGCATGATGACTACAATAACCACCATCAAAACCGAAATTTGCAAGTTTGCCCTGGTGTTGGAGGTTTTTTTCTGCACCGTGCTGCTGGCTGCCGTTATTCAAGCTACGCTGCCCTGGTGGACTGCACTGTTTTATGCCGCCGTTTCGGTGGTGGGGGCCGATTGGCTTTGCCGGGTACTGTTGCCCCGCCACCCCCGCAAGGTTGCCAGTGCCCCGGCAGCAGCAGCCACCGCTACCGCCGCCCCCTGCTTGCAGGTGGTTACCGGGGGCCATGCAGCCTGATTATTCTTTCTGAATACTCCTGCCTTATTCTGCCTAGCTTTGCAAGCCGCTTGGTTTGCCCCGGCCGGGGCGGGCGTGGGGCGTTACCAATGGTTCTGCCACCGGCCCCCCGGGGGTGCGGTACTGCATGGCCCGTGCGCTATCCCCCACACCGGGGGTAGTAGGGTCCTCCACCACCCCAAGCAAGGCAAGCAATGCAAAAATGCTGCCGACAATGGCAATAAGTTGGGCCGATAGCGTATCGTACTGCCAATCAATGCCCCCCAGCGCCAAAAACTGCTGCACCAGCAGGCAGGCAGTGGGTATGAACGCCAACCAAAAGTGCAGGTTTTTTAGCCGAACCCGCCAGTTTATTTTCATACCCCTACCCCACCTTCCATTACGCTATCGCCATCGCCGCCTGCATCCACCGCTATCGCTACGGATAGTTCTGCCACCCTGCCACGCCCGGGCCGCCCTGCCGTGCAGTTTGTGAACGCTATGTAAAAAATCTTTCACTTTTAGCGGAAAGCCTACTTTTGTGCTATACTATGAACGAAGCGGCGCGGATAGACCGCGCCGGCTCGTTTTTGCCGGCACACCACAGCACCAAAACGTGGTGTGCGCCGCCCCCACCGCTATGCGGCAACGGGGGCCATGCTGAAAGTATACCCAAGGAGGTTTTTATGCTGTTAGAGGTATGTGTTGACAGCTATTCATCCGCAATGGCGGCCGTGCGGGGCGGGGCCGACCGCCTAGAACTGTGCAGTGCGCTGGCCGTGGGCGGCCTAAGCCCGTGGCGCACCCTGCTTGCCCAGATACGCAAGGACACCGATATCCCCATCCGCTGCCTAATTCGCCCCCGCCCCGGCGATTTTTTGTACACCGAGGACGAGTTGGATCTGCTTTCTTCCCAGATACTGGATTTGCACCGCCAAGGTGCCACCGGCTTTGTGCTGGGCGCGCTGAAAGCGGGGGGCGAGCTGGATAAAAAGGCCATGCGCCGGATGATTGGCGCCACCGGCGGTGCGCCGGTAACCCTGCACCGCGCGTTTGATGTTGCCCGCAACCAGGAGGATGCCTACCTGGATGCCGTTAATTTGGGCCTCGATGCCGTGCTTACCAGCGGCGGCGCCGCCGATTGTATGGCGGGCAGCGATGCCATTGGCCGCTTGCTCTCGCTGCGGGGGGAGCATAACGGCCCCGATATTTTGGTGGGTGCCGGGGTAACGGCAGAAAATATTTTGGCCCTGCGCCGCCGCTACCCCACCCTGCGCTCCTTCCACCTAAGCGCCAAGGCGGCGCAGCCCAGCAAAATGCGCTACCGCCGCGAGGGCGTGCCCATGGGCCTGCCCGGCTTTGACGAGTGGAGCAGCTATTACGCCAGCGAACAGCTGGTGCGGGAGGCCAAAGCAGCCCTGACCGCCCCGCTGGAGGAATAACGGATAACCGGGCAGGTAATCGGGCGGGTAACCGGGCAAATCACCGCCCGCAAAACCGCCCGTAATGCCCCTATCCTGCTTGACAAACGCGATGTTCGCCAGTATAATAGCTGATGGTATGCAGGTGTCGTACATCGGCTAGTATAACAGCCTTCCAAGCTGTGGAGGTGGGTTCGACTCCCATCACCTGCTCCATATCGAACCTCGCAATTGGCGCTAGGGTGCCTTTTGCGAGTTTTTTTATTTTTTCTTGTTTTTCTTATTTTTTGCCCCCGCATCCGCCCCGCCCCCACCCATTTTACGTATAAGGAGGCCCTATGACAACCAAGCTGAAAGCCCTGGCCCACGAGCTCAAGTGGCAAAACCTGCTGTTGCTCACCCTTGCCGGCATGGTCAACGCGTTTGGGGTAACGGTATTTTTGGCCCCCGTAAAGCTGTACGATAGCGGCATTTCCGGCACCTCCATCCTGTTGGACCAGCTTACCCCCGATTCTCTTTCCCTCTCCTTTTTCCTGATTGTGCTCAACATCCCGCTGTTCTTGTATGGGTTAAAAAAGCAGGGCGGGGCCTTCACCGTCTATGCCATTTACACCGTTTTCATCTACTCGCTGGGGGCGTGGCTGATTACCGATGTACTGCCGATTGATGTCAGCATGGCCTCCCCCCTTGCCGGGTCGGATTTGCTCCTCTGCGCCTTGTTCGGCGGGCTAATTTCCGGCGTGGGCAGCGGGATGGCCATCCGCTTTGGCGGTGCCATGGATGGGGTGGAGGTGCTGGCCGTCATCTTTGCCAAGCGGCTGGGGCTTTCGGTCGGCACCTTTGTGATGGTGTACAACGTGGCGCTGTATGTTATCTGCGGCATCGTCATCCATAGCTGGATATTGCCCCTCTATTCCATCGTGACCTATGCCGCTGCGCTGAAAACGGTGGATTTTATTGTGGAAGGCATCGACCATTCCAAGGCGGCCATGATTGTGACGGTTTGCCCCGACGAAGTGTGCGCGGCGCTCTCGGCTGCGTTTGAGCGCGGCATGACCACGCTGGATGCCAAGGGCTACTACGCGAACCAGCCCCGCACCATGGTCTATTTTGTGGTAAACCGCTTTCAAATCAGCCGGATGAAGGATTTGGTACACGAGATTGACCCTTCGGCCTATATTTCCATCACCGAAATTGCAGATATCTACGGTGCAAGCCAGGCGTAAGCCCGGCCCACCGCAAAAAAAACAGCCTTTGCGCTGCCAAAACTGGCGGGCAAAGGCTGTTTTGTGTTGATTTGGGGGCATTTTGCGGCAAGCTACGGCTGCCGCTTACGGGGCAGCAAGCTGCGTTTGCCGCTTACAGGGACGAATACCCGTAGCTATTGACAAGGGCATCCACTTTTTTGCCCTGCCTGCACCAGGGGCAGGTTTTGGCATCGTGGGTTTCGTAGCCTTCCAGGTCGTTCGGGTCAAAAATCGCAGTAACGGGCAGGCCCTCGCACTCGGTTACGGTGGCAAAAATGGCCGAGATGCCCACCACGGTGCCACCGTAGTAGCGCACAGCCTCCACAGCGGCCTGGGCCGTGTAGCCGGTGGTAACCGAGGCCGCCAGCACCAATACGTGTTTGCCGGTAACCATGGGGGTGATATTTTCCCGGAAAAGCAGCTGGCT
>JAQUSS010000131.1 GCA_028710135.1 Gemmiger sp.
GTGTACATATTCATGGCCAGGGTAACCGCATCCACGTTGCCGGTGCGCTCGCCGTTGCCAAACACGCAGCACTCCACCCGCTGCGCCCCGGCCAACACGGCCAGCTCGGCATCGGCCACGCCACAGCCACGGTCGTTGTGGGGGTGGGTGGAAAGGATGACGCTATCGCGGTATTTGAGATGGTCGCTGCACCACTCAATTTGGTTGGCGTAGATGTGGGGCATACTCATCTCCACCGTGACGGGCAGGTTGATGATCATCGGGCGACTGGGGGTGGGGCGGATAACATCCAGCACGGCGTTGCAAACCTCCACCGCATAGGCAGGCTCGGTGCCGGTAAAGCTTTCGGGGCTGTACTCAAACAGGAAGTTGCCCTCGTACTCCTGCGCCAGCTGTTTTACAAGCTTGGCACCCTCCACGGCAATCTGCATGATTTCTTCTTTGCTCTTTTTAAAAACCTGCTCCCGCTGGGCAACGCTGGTGGAATTGTAAAAGTGGATGATGGCGCGGGGCGCACCCTTGACGGCCTCAAAGGTTTTGCGGATGATATGTTCGCGGCACTGGGTAAGCACCTGCACCGTAACATCCTGGGGGATGCGGTTTTCATCAATCAGCTTGCGCAAAAATTCGTATTCGGTTTCGCTGGCCGCCGGGAAGCCGACCTCAATCTCCTTAAAGCCGATTTTGAGGAGCATCTCGTAAAATTCTACCTTCTCGTCCAGGTTCATGGGTACAATCAGGCTTTGGTTGCCATCCCGCAAATCCACGCTGCACCAGGTGGGGGCGGTTTCGATATGGTCCTTCTGGGGCCAGCGGAAGATGTGGCCCGGCTCCACCGGCGGGGGATAGTAGCCAATTTGGTATTTTGTTGCGTCCATCATAATAAATAGCCTCCTTCAAGGTTGTGTGTGCCCTTGAAGAAGGCTATAAAAAAACCGTCCCTCAAAGGCTGCTGCCTTTGAGAGACGGGAGCAATTTTGTTGCTGTACCCGCGGTACCACTCTCATTGCCGTAAAACGGCCACTTTGTACGGTCGGCGTGGGGGGGGGCCCCGCGCGAATCGCGCCCGGTTGGTAACGGCCGGGTTCCGTCCACGCCTACCGGTTTTAAAACCATCAGCGGGGCTGCTCAGGGGCCAGTGACGCAAAACCTGCCGTACCGCCTTACACCAACCGGCGGCTCTCTGCAACGGTGGGGGCTTTGCCTTCTCCCCATCAACGCATTTGTGCTTGATGTAGTTTAGCTTATCAGCTTTGGGGGCGGCTGTCAACCCTTTTTTTGGGGGGTGAGGCCACAAATCGTGAGAATTACTAAAACTTTATGCCGGGTTTTAGCAAAAATCCCGGTGCAAAAGGGGGGCCGTAGCTCTGGCTTTGGCGTTGGCACCCCGCTATGCCCGCACCGGCGCGTTAAGCACCCAGGGCAAGGGCCGTTTCAGCGTCCTCGGCATCCGCAGCGGTTTCGCCGCTGGCGGCGTTGGCAGCATCCAGGGGCGCCTGCTCCTCGGCGGTAAGGGGGGTGGTGGTGCGTGGGGTGGTGGCAAGCGGGGCGGGCAGGGTGCCTGTTTCAAGTTGCTCCAGCACGGCGGGTACCCCCGGGAAAAATTTTGCAATGCCGCTGCCCTTGCAGTGCAGGCCGTCAAAAAAATCATCCTCGGCAATTCCGGCAATGCAGGTAGGGTCGTAGCTGCCATAAAGGGGAATGCTGTTTTGGGCGCAGTATTCGCGCAGCCAAGGCTCCACCGCAAAAAAGCCTTGGTGCAGCTCGGTTTCCCCCAGCAAGCTATCGTACAGGTAGGGGTGCCAGGGGCTTAACACCAAAACTACCGTGGTGCCCTGGCCCTGGGCGTATTTTATAAAGGCATCAAAGGCCTTTTGCTGCACCGGGCTTAGGGCATCAAACCCCTCCATATGTACGCTGTTGAAGGTTTGGGAGGCCGCCGCCGCATCGGATAGTGCTTGGTCGGCGCTGCGCAGCCGAAAGTCTTTGTCGTACAATACGCTGCCATCCGAGCGCTTGATGGTGGTGCTTTGGTCCAGCGGGTCACCCTCCACGGGGTTAAACTCAATGGCGTTGCCCTTATCATCGGTCACGGTGGCCTGGCCGCGGTTTTTAACAAAGTAATCTACATTGCCCTGGAAATAGGCAGGGTCGGCCAGGGCCTTCCACAGCTCTACCTTATCTGGCTCCTGGTAATCGGTTTCAACGCCCAGCACATTGGTCAAAAATTCGTTGTACAAGGTGGCATCGGCGCGGTAATCAAAGGCGGCCTCGCTGTTGTAAAACACCCAAGGGTCCACGCTCCAAATCAGCACATGGGGGGCTTTGCCATAGGTAATCATCTTGTAATAGCTGGTCATGTTATCCCGAACATCCGCGCCGGTAACCCCCATATTAAAAAAGCTATCGCTCCCCACAAGCGCCCGGGTAAACTGCAATACGCGGGAGGAACCCACCGCAATCACCTGGGGTGTTTCGGGCACATCCTGGGCATACAGCTGCACAACCTGCCGCTCGTCCATCTGCTCAAAGCTGGTAACATCGTGGCCGGCCAGCATCAAATCCACAATGCGGCGGGGGGCAAGCGCCCCCTGGAAAAACCCGCTGCGGTCCACCTGGTAGCTGAACGCCACCATAAACAAGGGGATGGGCAGCAGCAGCGCGCACTTAAACAGGGTTTTGCTGCCAAAATACAAACGGCGAACCAGCCCCACCCAAAACCGGTGAAGCAGGCTGGGCTTTTTGCGCTTTTTAGCCATCGGTCACTGCCTCCCTTAATATTGTTGGTAGATAAAAGAAGATTGCCCAAAGGCCGCAAAAAACAGGATGGCGGCCCCCAAGGCGTAATAGAGCGTCCAGCGCAAAACAAAGCTTTGGCCCCGTATCCAGCGGGCCAGGTTGCGGCCCTGGCTCTCGGCGGCAAAAACAAGCACCACGCCCACGGTAAGAATCACGGGCATCCGCCCATCGATGCCGGTGCCCGCAAGCAGGGCTGTTACCTCTGCCCAGCAGGCAGGCAACCCCTGCCAGCCCCGCAGCAAACCGCCGTAAACGGTGTAGGGGTCGGCATCATACAAAGCGCTGGCAAAAAATACAAGGGTAAGGCAGAAAAGCGAAAACACAATGCCGCGCTGTATCCAGCGGCGGAAAAACGGCTCCCGGTAAAGGGGGTTGTGCCGTGCCAAAACGGCGCGGGGCTTTTTGGTAAGCTGGGCCAAAACCGAAACGGCACCGCAGCTAAAGCCCCAAAGGATGTACCGCCAATCGGCCCCGTGCCATAACCCCGATACCAGAAAAACCACCATCAAATTGAAAAGATGCCGGGGCACGCTGCAACGGCTACCCCCGAGGGGGAAATAGACATAATCCCGGAACCAACCCGTCATGCTGATATGCCACCGGCCCCAAAAATCGCTGAAGGTGGTGGCCTCAAAGGGGGCGCGGAAGTTTTCAATCAAATCGTAGCCCAGGATGCGGGCGGCACCCAAGGCAATATCGCAGCAGCCCGAAAAATCCATGTACAGCTGGATGGCAAACAGGATAGTGGCGGCGGCCAGGTTTGGCCCCGACATATCCCCGGGGGCGGCGTATACCAGGGATACATACCCGGCCAAATTGTCGGCAATCACCAGCTTTTTGGTGTAGCCCCATAGCATACGGAACGCCCCGCCCGCGCACCGCGCATAGCTGAACCGGCGCGATTTTTCAATCTGCGGCCGCAGGTGGGGGTACCGCTCAATAGGCCCGGTAAGCATGGTGGGGAAAAAGCTGACAAACAGCGCATAGTGGAACAGGTTGTACTCCACCCGGCTGCGCTTTTTGTAAACGTCTAAGCTGTAGCTTAAAGCGGCAAAGGTAAAGTAGCTAAGGCCCAGCGGGGTGATAAGATCAAGGGTGGGGGGCGCTGCCCCGCCCAATACCCCGACCAGCCCCGCCAGCCCTGCGGCCAACATATTCCAGTATTTGTAGTAGAGCAAAACCCCCAGGCAGCTACCGATGGAAAGGAGCAAAAAAACCACCTGCACGGCCTTGTGGCGCGCTTTGGCAATGGCCAGCCCGGCAGCCCAGGTGATAACGGTGGCCCCAAGCAGCACCGGTAGCAGCGCGCGGTTGGCCGGGCTGTAGGCGTAAAAAGCGTAGCTTGCCAGCAACAAAAAATAGGGGCGGGCCAAGCGGGGCAGCAGGTAATTTAGCAGGGCAACCGCCGCAAAAAAGCCAAGATAAAGCAATGTGTTTACTTGCATGGTTTAACTTCCGCTCCTAATATCCAGTATTTTCAGCCGGTGCAGCCGGCCAGGGCAGGGGACGCAATCACTCTTTGTGTGGGGTGTGCGGGTTGCGCGGGGCGGTGCCCGGCGGGGTGGGGGCGGCATCCTCCAGCTGGCGCAGGCGATGCTCCAAAATGGCGTTTGCCTGGGTAAGGCGCTTGCATTTTTCGGCCAACTGGGTGATGGCAATGCTTAACGAGAGCAGCACAAACAGCACAAAGCAGAACATCAGCAAAAATACCAGGTTGACCGGCATCTCAATATCCAATAGATCCCGCAGCACAAACACAACATAGGGGAAGGCCGCAAAAATCACCAGTACAATGGCAAGGCAAAGCCAAAGCAGGCTGTATTTCACGGTCATCAGGCCCTTTTTCAGGAGTACAAAAATAATTACCAGCAAGCTTGCCGCACCCAGCAGCATAAATGCCTGAAATTGTTGGGTCATAGCGGTTCTCCCTTTCGGCGCGGCCTTGCCGCCCGTACACGGTGGATGGCAAGGCGGTCAATAACCAGCGAGAGTGAAACCTTCACCATATAATACACACTTTTAATGCTGGAAATGCTGGATACTCCGCCCTGGCGCTCGCACATCACAACGGGGGCTTCGCCCACCCGGTAGCCCGCCAGGGTGGCGGATAAAATGGCCTCGGGCTCGGGGTAATCGGTGGCGTAATGCTCGGCAAAATAGGCGGTCATTCCGGCGCTGGTTGCCCGGAACCCGCTGGTTACATCCAGCACCTGCTGGCCGCAAAGCAGGCGAATCATCCCGCTTAAAAAGCGGATGCCTACCCGGCGCATAAAGCTGGTTTGGAACCCTTCGTGGGTGATAAACCTGCTGCCGATGCACATATCCAGTTTTCCATCGGCCACCGGGCCAATTACCTCGGGCAGGTAGGCGGGGTCGTGCTGGCCATCGCCATCCATCTGCACGGTAATAGCGTACCCGTTATCCCGCGCGTAGCGGTAGCCGCACTGCACACCGCCGCCAATACCCAAATTGACGGGCAGATCCAGGTAATTGTAGCCCCCCGCCTTCAGCAAAGCGGCGCTGTCATCGGTGGAGCAATCGTTGATTACAAGGTAATCCACCTCGGGGCAGACGGTTTTCAGCCGTTTTACAACGCGAACAATATTCTCTTCCTCGTTGTAGCAGGGGATCAAAACCAGGGTCTTTAGGGCGTTCAGGTTTTTCAAAAAGGGCACCTCACATCCGGGCTTTGGCGGCAAAGGGGGCCGCGTTAGCCTACTATAAAATTTTCCAACCTGCGCAGCAGTTCATCACGCCGGTAATGCGCAAGGTAATAGCTATGTGCTTTTTCGCCCAGCGCGGCCCGCTCCTGCGGGGCCATGCGGCAAAGGGTACATAGGGCCGTGGCCAGGGCATTTACATCGCAGGCCGGGGCCGCAAAGCCGCAGGCGGCCTGCTGCACGGCAGCAAAGCCTGCGCCATCCATGCTGGCAACCACCGGCTTGCCCGCCGCCATATAGCTGGCAAGCTTGGCGGGTACGGTCAGCCCCAAATCGGGCGAATCCGAAAGCGAAACCACCAACGCCTGGGCCAGGGCGGTAAAGTGGGGGATATCGGTGGGGGGCACACTGCCGTAAAAGGTAACATAGCCGGTGGCATCCAGCTCCTCCACCAAAGTTACCAGGCTATTTTTGCTCATGCCATCGCCCACCAGCAACAGGTGTAAATCGGCCTGCTCTGCGCCCTGGGCCCGCGCGGCCTTCACCGCGCGAATCACAGTTTCTAGGCTTTGCGCGGGCGAAAAATTGCCGGTAAACACTAGGTTGAACCGCCCGCCAAACCGTGCCTCTAAAGCAGGGTCCGGGGTGGGGGTGGCGTAAAAATCCTCGCAGTACTGGGGGATTACGGCAATGCTGCAGGGCTGCTTGCCCGTTCGCGCCAGCAACCGCGCCTGCAACGGCTCGCTCATGGCAATCAATCGGTCAGCACGGCGGTAAAGGGCATCGCTCACGGCCTGGGCCACCCGGCGCAGCAGGCGGTTTTGCAGGGGCAGCACGCTGTACAAATTTTCGGGCCAGATATCCAGCACATAGTTTGTGCAGGGGATATGGTGCTTTTTGGCGTACACCACGGCGGGCCAGCTCATCAGCACCGGGCTGGTGTTAAAGCAAAAAACCGCATCGTACCCGCCGGGCAGCCGGCCCAGGGCCAGCCGTGCAAAAAGCGGCCAGCTTACATAAGTTAAAAAGATGCTGGCCCCGGTGTTGCCCTTGCGGCGGAGGTCCCGCGCACGGTAAATATTGGCGCCCCGGTA
>JAQUSS010000132.1 GCA_028710135.1 Gemmiger sp.
CCAGCAGTTCCACATCTTCCGGGAACGGCAGGCCCAGCACGCCAAACAGCAGCCGCAGCACTTCCAGCATTTCCGTTTCCCTCCCCTCGCTGTACAAGGCGTTCAGGACGGCATAAACACGGCTGACTGTTTCGGCCTCACCGCCTGTTACCGTCCAGACCATTTCAGCGAATGGCGGGGTATAGGCTCCGGCAAGCAGGTTGATTTTATCCTTGTTGATCTCGCCGGTAGAGAGTATAATACCCTTATCGAACAGGGCTTTTTGCATAGCTTTTCTCCTTTCTTCCGTGGCGCTTTGTGGTGCTCAAATGGTGCCCAACCATACAAAGCCACGCCATAAAGAGAAAATGACACATATACGCAAAGTTGCGAAACCCTTTGATTTATCGGCTTTTTTCCGCCCTTTCATAAAACGAAACGGGAGGATATAAAGCCGAATTTATGATTACCGCAATAAAAAATGCCTGATGTTAAATGATAGCCGTAGGGCAAGGGCTCTGCTCTTGCCGGACGGGGTTGAAGGTTGGCGGTTCCTTTCTAAGGTGGCCGCCAACCTAATTCTGTCATCAATGCAACAGGTTTCCCCCAAGGCACATCACCACCGCGGCAAGAGCAGAGCCTTTGCCCTACAGACGGCGGGGACGAGGCGGCGGCTACTTGGCAAACCTGTGCCCAAACGCAAACCCATCAGATACGCCTGGTGTTAAATGATAGCCCGGCGGGGTAAACCTATGCCCAAACGCAAACCTATCAGATACGCCTGGTGCTAAATGACAGCCGTAGGGCAAGGGCTCTGCTCTTGCCGGACGAGGTTCACGCTTGCCGGTTCCTTTCTAAGGTAGCCGCCAACCCAACCCTAGCATCTATGCAATCAATACAACAGGCTTCCCACAAGGCACATCACCACCGCGGCAAGAGCAGAGCCCTTGCCCTACAGGGGGCGGGGGCGAGGCGGCGGCTACTTGGCAAACCTGTGCCCAAACGCAAACCTATCAGATACGGCTGGTGTTAAATGATAGCCCGGCGGGGTAAACCTATGCCCAAACGCAAACCTATCCAATACGCCTGGCGTTAAAATCATAGCCGTAGGGCAAGGGCTCTGCTCTTGCCGGACGAGGTTCACGCTTGCCGGTTCCTGTCTAAGGTAGCCGCCAACCCAACCCTAGCATCTATGCAATCAATGCAACAGGCTTCCCACAAGGCACATCACCACCGCGGCAAGAGCAGAGCCCTTGCCCTACAGGGGTCGGGGGCGAGGCGGCGGCTACTTGGCAAACCTGTGCCCAAACGCAAACTTATCAGATACGGCTGGTGTTAAATGATAGCCCGGCGGGGTAAACCTATGCCCAAACGCAAACCTATCCAATACGCCTGGCGTTAAAATCATAGCCGTAGGGCAAGGGCTCTGCTCTTGCCGGACGAGGCTATAAGGTTGCCGATTTTTTTCAAGGTTGGCCGCCAACCCCAACCTAGCGCCCATGCAATCAATGCAACAGGTTTCCCACAAGGCGCATCACCACCGCGGCAAGAGCAGAGCCCTTGCCCTACAGACGGCGGGGGCGGGGTTCACGGTTGGCGGTTCTTTTCTAGGTTGGCCGCCAACCCCGCCCGCCGCCCGCCCCTCATGCCGTATTTACAACAAAAAATAATTACAAAATGCTTAAATTTTGGTAAGAATGTTCAAAAACCCGGCGGTTCCACCTTGACAAACCCGCTTGCCGCTACTACTATTAAAACAGTAGATACCGGAAAGGCGGTGGAAGGTGTGAACGCAAAAGGGGATGCCAACCGCAGTGTGCGGCAAACCAAGCGCCGCTTGTGTGAGGCACTGGTGGCACTGCTTGCCACAAAACCGGCCCGGCAAATTACCGTGCGGGAGCTTACCACCCTGGCCGGGGTGAGCCGCGGCACCTTCTATTTCCACTACTGCGATATTTACGACCTGCTGGAGCAGATTGAAACCGAGCAGCTTACCGCCCTGCACCAGGTAACCGATGGGGTGCTGGCCGGGCTGGATGGCGAGGCACCGCCCCCCGCGCTGGAGGCACTGTTTTGCTTTTTGCAAAATAACGAGGCACTGTGCAGCGCCTTAATCGGCCCCAATGGCGACCCACAATTTGTGCAGCGCTTAAAAGAAACCATCTCTCGCCAGGTGGTGGGCCACTTTGAGCATCCCAGCCAAACCGGGCCGCGCGCGGCCTACCTGGCAGGCTTTGCGGTAAACGGGTGCCTGGGCAGCGTTGAAAAATGGTTGCAGGATGGCCGCCAATGCCCCCCGCCCGAGATGGCCCGCCTTACCTGGCACGCCATACGCGCCGTGCGCAGCCTATAAAGCAAAGCGCAAGCGCCCCAAAGGCGCCAACGCCCACCGCGGCAACCTCCACCGCAACCCCCGCCGCAACCCCCAAAATCCCCGTTGCTTTTCGGGTGGGTTGGGGGGTATAATAGAGTACAACAGGCTGAGCAAAGGTGCTTTACCAAATTCGCGTTTGCGTTGGTAGCGGTTTTGCCCAACCGGACAAAACCACTGCGCACCCCGCGCAGCCGAAAAGGAGAAATTGCCATGGGATTTTTTGATATGTTCAAAAAGAAGGAGGAGGCCGCCCCCGTAGGCCCCTTTGTGTTGGGTGCGGATGCCAAAGGTACCTTAGTACCGATGGAGGAAATACCCGATGAGGTATTTGCACAGGGCATTTTGGGCAAATGCTGCGGCATCAACCCCAGCGAGGGGGTTGTGTATGCCCCGGCGGATGGCGAGATTACCCAGGCCCCCGATACCCTGCACGCGCTGGGTATTTTGAGCACCGGCGGCGTTGAAATTTTGATTCACGTTGGTGTGGATACCGTGGAGATGAAGGGCCAGGGCTTTACCGCCAACGTAAAGCTGGGCGATAAAATCCAAAAAGGGCAAAAGCTCCTCACGATGGATTTGGATGCTATTGCCAAGGCCGGCCACCCCGCTGTGGTGATTACCGTTGTCACCAATACCGATGATTTTGCCGATGTCAGCGTGGTTGCCAGCGGCGAGGTTGCCCCCGGCGAGGATATGATCAAGGTTAGCAAATAAGGCATGGCTACTACGTTTATACAGTGAACAACCAACCCGCCTGCCCCGCCGGATACCGGCAGGGTAGGCGGGCTTTTGTTGGAAATGCCATAAAAAACATTTTCTGTTGAAAAAAAGAAGGCAAAACAATTGAAAATGCTGGCCAGATACGGTATACTAAACTTAAATTTGTACAGCGTGTTCTAACAGGGGGTACCCCCACACGCCGCAAATTGGGGGGAGGCTTTGTTTGAACGGCTGGTATAAAGCGCTTGAGAACCTGGTTTGGTTAACGCAGTTTGGGCTTTCGCTGTTGATGCCGCTGCTGCTTTGCCTGGCCGGCTGCTGGTGGCTCACCACCAATGCCGGGGTGGGGGGCTGGGTCTACCTGCCCGGCTTTTTGCTGGGGCTGGGGGGCGGCGCGGCGGCGTTCCGGCAATTTGCCCGGATGCTGCAAAAAAAGGCCGATGCCGATAAACCCAACCACCCGGCGGGCTTTAACCGGCATTAGCCGCGCGGCGGGCAAAGGCGCTTTGCGTTGCCCAAAAAAGCGGGCGGGGCCAAAAAGCACAAGCGGGCACCCACCAAAACAAAAGCAATCCATTTTCCATTTTTATAGTTTTTATAAAATAGACCGAAGGATAAAAGGGGGAACTGCCAATGAAATTACAACCGGCTTCGGCCAAGGAGCTTCGGCACATTGCCGTGGGCACCGCCATCTGCACAGCGGTGATGGTGGCGGTGTTTGGGCTGCTGGCCGCGTTTGGCCTGGTTCGCTTTCAGTACACCATACCGCTGGGGGCGGTGTGCGGCGCGGCAATCGCCATTTTAAATTTTGCCGTGCTTTGCCTAACCGTGCAGGAGGCTGCCCGGGCGGACGAAAAAAACGCACATTATAAGGTAAAACTAAGCTACAATATCCGGCTGATGGTGCAGGCGGGCTGGTGTGTGGTCGCCTACCTGCTGCCCTGCTTCCAGGTGGTTGCGGCGGTGCTGCCGCTGCTTTTCCCCCGGGTGGTCATTTATATTACCCAGGCGGTAGAGCGTGGCCGTGCGTCCGGCAAAACGCCCCCGCCTACCAAAGAGAGGTGATCGATTCGTATGGATATAGAAATCAACGGCGCGCGCATATTATTTAGCTTTTCGGATGTACCGCTGTTTGGCACCATCCACATTACCCAAACCCTGCTGATGAGCTGGATTGTGATGGCCCTGGTAACCGGGGCCTGCATCTGGCTGGGGCACGGCCTTACGGTGGAGGGTGGCACCCGCCGCCAGGCACTGGCCGAGCTGGCCGTTACCAAGCTGATGGATTTTGTGCATGGCAACATGGGCAAAAACTTTGATAAGTATATCCCGCTTGTGGGGGCCATTTTTGTCACCAGCATTGTTTCCAACCTGATGGGGCTGTTTGGTATGTGGAGCCCCACGGCCGACCTTTCTACCGAGCTTGCCTGGGCGCTGGTGGTGTTTGTACTCATCACCTACTATAAGCTTAAGTCGGGCGGGCTGAAGGGCTACCTGAGAAGCTTTTTGGACCCCATTTTTCTATTTGCGCCCCTCAATGTCATTTCGGAGTTTGCAACCCCCGTCAGCATGGCGTGCCGTCACTTCGGCAACATTTTGTCGGGTACCGTAATTGGCGGGCTCATCTATGCCGCGCTGGCCGCCGCCAGCTATGCCCTGTTTGGGGCGGTTGGCTCCAGCCTGATTGTAAGCGGGGTGCTGGTGGTGGCAGGGGCCGCGCTTTTGCTGCGTGCCCGGGCCGCAAACGCCCCCAAGTGGCAAAAAATTGTGGGCATCCTCTGCCTGGTGGTGGGCGGCTTGGCGCTGCTTACCCGCCTGCCGGTGGTGGGCGCGTTTGCCGCCAGCTTCCCCTTCCTCGATGTTGGCCTGCCCGCCGTTACCAGCCTGTATTTTGACTGGTTCAGCGGTTGCATCCAGGCATTTATCTTCTGCACGTTAACCACTATTTTCATCAAACAGGCGGCAGGGGAGGAGTAACCCAACCCCGGCTGCCCGCAAATAAATACGATTATAATTTTAGGAGGATATTACAATGACGGATTTTCAAGTATTGGCAAGAGGTATTGCACTTTGTGGCTGTGGCATCGGTGCCGGTTTGGCACTGATTGCCGGTATCGGCCCTGGTATTGGCGAAGGTAACGCGGTTGCCAAAGCGCTGGAGGCCATTGGCCGCCAGCCCGAGTGCAAGGGCGATGTTACCAGCACCATGATTTTGGGCGTGGCCCTGGCCGAAACCACCGGTATCTATGGCTTTGTAACCGGTTTGCTCCTCATCTTCGTTGCCCCCGGTATGTTCATGAAGTTTTTGGGGTAAGCGTGCAACATTCCAACTGAAAAATGGAAGGGAGGGCATCCGATGTCCGCAATTTATCAATCCTTAGTCACCATTGATCCATTCACATTGGTATGCACCATCTGTAACCTGTTCATCCAGGTGTACCTGTTCAAGCGGTTTTTGCTGGATAAGGTGCTGGCTGTGCTGGACGCGCGGAAGGCCGCTGCCGGGCAGGAAATTACCGCCGCCAAGGCGGCCCGCGCCGAGGCCGAGCGCGTAAAAACCGAGTACGAGCAAAACATGGCCCAGGCCAAGGCCCAGGCGAACGAGATTGTGGCTTCGGCCCAAAAAACCGCCACCGCCCGCAGCGAACAGCTGTTGGGCGAGGCACGCTTGCAGGCCGCGCAAATTAAACAAAAGGCCGAAAACGACGTTGCGCTGGAAAAGAAAAAGGCCGTGAACGACCTGAAAAACGAGATTGGCGGCATTGCTATGCAAATTGCCACCAAGGTGGTGGAGCGCGAAATACAAGAAACCGACCACCGTGCCCTGATTGACGAGTTTATCCAGAATGTAGGTGACGCATCGTGACGGAACTGGCAAAGCGCTATGGCGATAGCTTGTATGAGCTTGCCGCCGAGGAGGGCCTTGCCGCCGAGCTGCTTCCACCCTTGGAGGGCGCGGTGGCCTGCCTGAAGGAAAACCCCGCTTACCTGCGGCTGCTGGCAACCCCCAGCATCCCCCAAAAAGAGCGCACCGCCCTGCTGGGGGAGGCGTTTGACGGGCAGCTACACCCCTATCTTTTAAACTTTTTCAAGCTGCTGTGCGATGAAGGCCTGCTGAACGAGGCCGCCGCCTGCGCCCGGCAGTACCACACACGGTATAACGCGGATGCAGGCATTGTAAGCGCTACCGCCCTAACGGCGGTGCCGCTAACCGAGGCCGACCGCACCCGCCTGGCCCAAAAGCTGGCCGAGATGACCGGCAAAACCGTGGAATTGAACGTTAAGGTTGACCCGGCGGTGCTGGGTGGCATACGCATTGA
>JAQUSS010000133.1 GCA_028710135.1 Gemmiger sp.
AAAGCTTGGCAGCGCCGGGGATACTAAGCCAAGCTGTGGGTCATTGGCAAAGCACTGTGCCACCGCGCCTAGGGTTGCCGGGGCCGTTAGCCACGCTGCCGCCCTGGCGGCATACCAGCCGGTGGCGGTGGTTGCCGCCGTGGGGCGGTATAGGCAAACCAGCCCCTGCGGCAGCGGGCCCGCCAGCGGACCTGGCAGCGCCCCTGCCGCTTCCAACTGCCACACCGGTATGCTTTGCCCCGCCTCCGCCGCCGGAAGTGCAGCGGGCAGTGGCAAAACCCAGTGCAGGTTTTTTGCAAGCAGCGTTAAGGGTTGGGTGGCAAGCAAATCTCCTACGAGGGCATCCACCGGGTAATCGGTTTCGGCCTTCAGGTAGCGGTACAGCACCCCCGCGCTCTCCCCCGCTGTCCGGCACAGCTCATCCGCATAGGGGGTAAAGCAGCTGCGCCGCTTAAACAGCGGGCAGGCGCGGTGGGCCAATAGCTCGGTGGGGCAGGCCATCAGGGGGTTTACAAAAACGCCTGCCAAATCTTTGGTATCCACATAGGTATCCCAGCGGTAGCCGCGCTCGGCAAACCAGCGGGTAAAGCGCGCTTCGTGCCGCGCGACCGATTCCTCATAGCTGGCGGGCAGGGCCATCCCCTGCCAATAGGCCCAAAAATCCTCCGCCAAAAAAAGCCGGGGGCGCAGCGCCAGAAAGTGCGATTGAATATGCTCGGGCACCTGGCCATACTGTGTGCGGAAGCGGCGGCTTTTCATGGCATAGTGGCGGGTAAGGCCCCAAAAATCCAGCGTGGGGCGGGCCTCCATTTTGCCAAACATCTCCCCCAGGGGGCAAACGGGGCCGGCCAGGGGATAGTTCATCAACACCACTTCGCCATACGCTTCCAGCCCCGTCCGGCCAAAGGCTAGCAGGGTTTCGCGGTAGGCACCCACATCAAAGCCGGTGTTTGGCCGCTCCCGCAGCTCTGCCCCGGTGGCGGCCACCGCCGCCCGGGCGGGCGGGGTTAGGGTACCGTTTGTAACAAACAGCACCCGCTGCGCCTGCCCGGCTATGGCGCGCAGCAGCAACAGGCAGGCGTTATCCGCCTGCCCGTTTGGGTCGTAATGGAAAAAGATGACCAGCCGGTTTTTCATTCGTTCGCCTGCATTATTCCTCTTCGTGTTGGCCGTGCGGGCCAAAAATTGCCCGTTTTGCCCCCATCAGTGCCTTGTAGAAAGCGGGCGGCAGATGATCTCGCAGCCAGTTGCGGGCATGGCGGCGGCGGGTATTTTCGTAGGGGCCGTAGTGGCGCAGCCCAAAATGGCGGCGGGCCGAAAACGCCCCCACCGATTGCGATGCCGCCCAAAAGGTGGTACAATCCAGCACCCGGGCCAGCGGGCGTATCAACCCCACGGTGTACGCCTGCATGGCACTGGCCTGCAGCACCGCATACTCCTTGCTCATCACAATGGCGGGGTAATACCCGGCGGCCTGGGCCACAAAGGGGTATATCCGCTCTATGGCATGGCTGATGGTGCCATCCTGGGCCAGTGGCTCGGGCGGGAAATCCTCGTGCTGCCAGCCCTTGGCAAAAAGGGCGGTTAGCGCCTTGGGGCGGAACCAAAACACGCTGCCAAAGGGGGCCAGGGGGGATTTTTCGCCCGACATTGGCACCGCAATGCCCAGCTTTTTGGCAAGGGACTTGGTGTTATCAAAGTTTGGCCCCCACCCGCCCGAGCACAGGTTCATAAAATACGCGCCATGCGTTGGGTAGGGCGGGCAAAGGATGCCAAGGTAGGGGTCGGCCTCAAACTCGTTCAAAACATTGCGCACATAGGCGGCGTTTTTGCAGATGTTTTCGGTGCAGATATAGCCGAAGCTGGCCCCCACGCTGCCGGGCTTGGTTTGGATTGCCTTTTTATCGTGCATAAAGCAGGCATAATCGTACCCTTGCAGGTGGGGTGCCAAATCGCACAGCAAGGCCCCCACATCCCGGCCCCGGTTTTCAACCACCTGCACCGATACCGCGTGAACCGGCAGGGTTGCAAAGGCTTTTTCAATCTCGGCCTTTTTATCGGCATGATCGGTGGTAATGTAAACATCGGTTTCGGGGGGCATATTGGCCGCAAAGGCATAGCTTTGCCCCAGCATATCCATAAAATACAGGTGCATCCCCAAGGCTATTTTGCGGTTTGCGCAAAGCGCCTTGGCGGCTTCCGGTTCGGTTACACGGTCGGCAGGCAAAACGCGGGTCAGTGCCAGGTTGCGGGTAAAATCGTAGGGGTGCATGGTTCGGATCATGTTTTCCCACAGCAGCGCCAGCGGGTAATCGGTATGGTCGCGCAGGTACTCGTAAAGTTGCAGCACAGTTTCGCCCGCCGTATCGTTCAGGTAGGCTTCGTAATCGTGCATAAAGCTGCGCCGCTTAAACAGCGGGCATTTACGGTCACGCAGGAGCATGGTGGGGCAGATAAGAAGCGGATAATCGGTAAACTCCGCCAAATCCTCGGTTTTTACATAAACGTCCCACCGGTAGCCCTGGTCGGCAAATATTTTGGTGAAAACCGATTCGTACCGCAGCACCGAATCGGTGTAGCCCTCAATCATGGGCATGGTATCCCAATATTTTTGCAGCGCGGCACTTTGTAAAAAGCGTTTGCGGTAGACAATAAAATGCGATTGAATATGCACCGGCAGGTAGCTATAGAGCTGCTTGCCCTTAAACGGGTTGCTTTTTGCCCCATGGTGGAGGCTTAGGCCCCAAAAATCCAAATCCTCGTTCTCGGCCATGGCATCAAACATTTCCCGCAGGGGGCGCACCGGGCCCATCATGGTGGAGTTGGTCATCACCACCTCGTCAAAGGTGGCAAGCGCCGGCCAGCCGTAGCTATCCAGCGCGGTTTTGTAGGCCCACACATCCAGCCCTTTATTTTCCCGCACAATGATGTTTTGGGTAAACTGCAAAAAGGCCGCGCGGCCCTGTTCGCTCAGTTTTCCGTTGCAAACCACCACCAGCTCGGTCAGGTTTTTGGCAAGATCTGCCAGGTAGTATGTCAAAAAACTATCGACATATCCGTTTTTTTCGTAAAAGAAAAAGATGCCCAAACGCTTCATAGCCATATAATCCTTATAAATTCCTTTGTTTATTTCCAGGTAAACCGGGGTGTATTTTATCGATGACGACCGATAGCTTACAGCTCCCCCAGGATGTGGTTGATTTTTGCAGGGTCGCCCCACACACCGGGGCTATCGTAGGGGCGGTCGGGGAAGGCCCCATAGTCCAGCTTGATGCGGTAGTGCTTTTCCTGCAAAAATTGCTCCACCCGGTCGGCCAGGCTCATCGGCTTGCCGGTACACACGTTGATAATGCCATCCAGCTCGGTTTGGGTGCTGGCCGCCACAATCATTTTGGCCAGTTCCTCCACCCCGATAAAATCGTACTGGTTTTTGCCGCTGGTAAAGGGGAAGGTTTTTTTGCCATCCTGCTCGGCCTGGGTAATCTTGGCAAAAATAGAGCTGCCGTGGTCTTCGTCCCCGGTAATGTAATAGGCGCGCAGCCAGTGCAGGTGGCAGGGGGTGTTGGCTGTGGAAAGCAGCAGGCTTTGCCGCAGCGCGTTTTTGGCAATGCCGTACTGGCTTAACGGGTTGCAGGGGGTATTTTCGTCAATGGCCCCCTCCCAATAGCCAATCTCGTGCATGGTGCCCATCACAGTGAGCATGGGCAGCCCGCCCGCAATCATATCGTTCAAAAAGCGAACATGGGCCGAAATATCTTTCATGTGGGCGGGCGAATTGTGGATAAACCCATCCCGCCAAGCCAGGTGGATGCAAACATCCGGGCTGCCAAGCTGGCGGTAACAATCCTTGGCACCGCCAAACAGCGGGAAATCACAAAATTCGGCCCGCTCGTCCACCCCTTTAAACTGAAAGTCGGACGCAACCACCGCGTAGCCCCGGTTTAAAGCTTCCTTAACAACATGGCGGCCAATGTAGCCCGCCGCCCCCGTTATCAATATTTTTTTCATCGTTTTTCCTCTTTACTTATTGCGATTTGCGATGGGCGGCATAAAGCCCCGTCAGATGCAGCCGGTATAATAGAAGCGCTGCCATCTGTTTCCTATTTTGCCCTGCCACGCGCAAAAAGTCAACCATTTCCGGTGGGCAGGTGGCATTTTCCGCTTTGCGCAGGGCCTGCCACGCCGCAGCGGCCATGGCATGGTTTGCCCCGGCAGCCCGTAGCTGGTGCATCAAAAATGTGACGGCACAGGCTTTGCGCTCGTTCCAAACCGGGGCAAGGGCTGTTTTATCCCCACTACACCAGACGCTGGCGGCGCGGTATTCCGCTTGCAGCCAGGGCTGTAGCGCCGCCAAACGGTTGTGCAGTGCCTGCTCGCTTTGCGAAAGTGAGGTACTTGCCAAACGCTCGGTGTGGTGGTAGCCCAGCTTGGGCGCGTAGGCCAATGTGTTTGCCGTGGCGTAAAAATTGGCGTTAAAAACAAAATCCTCCAGTCCGCTACGGCAGGCAGGGTCAAATTGCAGCGCCCCCACCGCACTTTTGCGGTAGAGGGCATTCCACACAAACTGGGGGCCGGTGCCGCGCAAAAAAGCATCGTAGGCAAGGCCGCCCGCGCCCCGGCGCAGCAGGGCCGGTTCCCCGGGCGGGTGGGGTAAAAGCAGGCTGCTGCCATCCGGTTGCTGGCGGGTCAGCCGGTAATCCAGCCGCACGGCATCGGCCCCATGCTGCCGTGCCAGGGAGAGTGCCTCGGCCAAAAATGCCGGGGCATAGGCATCGTCATCATCACAAAAGGCAAGGTATTCCCCTTTTGAGGCGCAAAGCCCACGGTTGCGGGCCGCGCATATCCCGGCATTCGGCTGGCGCAGCACCCGTATCCGGGCATCCTGCCGGGCGGCGGCATCACAAATTGCCCCGCTGCCATCGGTGGAGCCATCGTCAATCAACAGCAGCTCCCAATCGGCAAAGGTTTGGTTTTGCACCCCCGCAATGGCCGCCGCAAGGCAGGGCCCCGGGTTGTATACCGGCATTATCACGCTGATGGTTGGTGTCATGGTGTGTTATGATCCTTTTTATTTTTCATAAATGCGTACAGCTGCCCGTAGGGCAGGGGCAGGCGGAACAAACGTTTTAAAAAGCCCACCTTCCAGCGGGATGCCTGCACATCTGCCCCCAGTTGCCCCGGCTTTGCCAGGTAGGCGCGAAGGGGGCGGGGCTCCGCCAGCCGGTAACAGATGCCATCCTCCAGCGTGAGCGCCCCCAATAAATCCGCATCGCACAGGCAGGGGTCCTGCACCAAGGCCAAAAAGGGGGCAATTGCCTCCGTGGCCGTGGGGGGCGGCCAGGGCAACGATGCCGCCATGCCCGCCACGGCATCCATGGCCCCCTTTTGCAGCACCTGCACCAAAGGGGCACACTGGCCATCCGCCACCACCGGGCGGGGGCGGCCATCCGCCCCCTGGCAGTAGCCCACCGTTGCGCCGCACGGCTCGGAGAGTAGATGTTCCAGCAGCGGCTGCCCTGCCCAAAACCAGAGCGGGGCAGCCGCACCGCCAAACAGGTATACCGCGGCCCGCGCCGGGGGCAGGTGCTGGTGAAGGCGCGCATCGCAGGCAAGGTAGCACCCGTGCAGGGGGGCGGCCAGTATGGCCTCCAGCGCCCGCTGGGTGGTGCCGCCGCTGCCAATATCCACCAGCAGCGCCCCCGGCTCGGCCAGGCCAAAGCCCTCTAGGTAGGCTTTTGTAAAGGCTGCCTGGCGGCGAATCGGCTCCCCTGCCGGCCCGGCAGCCAGTGCAAACACCGCCGTAACCAATGCCTGGGTTGTTTCCGCCACCGGGCGGGTGCGCAAATCCTGCGGGGCATCCGGTGTAAAGCCTGATAGCTTTACAGGGGCTTCAAAGCCGCAAAAATTCAAAATTTCTGCCACGGTCAATATCTCTCGCGGCAAAGCATCCAGCAAAACATCCCGGGCACTTTCGCCCAGCACCAGCAGGGCCGGGCAAAGGCTACGGCGGGAAACTTTTAGGTAATCGGCCCGGCGGTGGGGGTAGCGGGCCAAAAATGCCTGGCGCGTCAAATACATATCCCGCGCCAAAAACACCAGCCTGCCGCCGCCCGCCGCGTTTGCCGCTCCGCAGCGGCTCTCCAACCAGGCGGTAAAGCCGGTAAGCAGCGGGGCTGCTACCTCCCACCCCAGCGCCGCGGCGGGGGCGGTGGGCAGCCGGTTGGCAAGGTAGGCAGCCCGCGCCCCGGAAGCCGCCGAATTTGCCGGGGGGGTGTACCGCAAAACCTGCCCGCGCGGGGGCAGCAAAAAACAGCGGACCCCCGCGGCTGCCGCCCCGATTTGATCC
>JAQUSS010000134.1 GCA_028710135.1 Gemmiger sp.
CCCACTACATTACCAGCTACGATGCGTTTGTGGCGGCCATGGCGGACCCAGCCCCGCCCTTCCCGATTCCAAAAGAAGTGATTGCGGGGTATTTTGACCCCTCGCCCACCCCGGCCTACCGCCGCATGGCCGATTTGCTGGAGCAGGTTTACCGCGAGCCCCCGCGCGACCACCCGATGGGCGAGGGCTTTACCCCCCATTTCAATTTCCTTAAGCTGGTTGCTTTGGGCGGGGTGCAGCTGCTTTACCGGCTGCACTGGGAGCCAAAACGGGTTTTCGCCTTCTGCCCGCCCTTAGCCACCTTTGCCCAGCGCATTTACGGCTATGTGGATAAAGCCTATATTGCCCCCGCCACCATCCAGGAGATGGAAGCCCGCATCCGGCCCTTTTTGGGGTGAGGCGGGGCATAAACGGCAAGGCAACAACCCCCGCCACGCCCGACCGGCAAGAGCAGAGCCCTTGCCCTACGGTTTTGGGGGCAACCTTCTTGCAAATTTATAAATTTTCGCCACTTAAAATATGCCGCAGGGTGTTAACCTTGCGGCATATTTTTGTTGGGGTGGGGTTGCCTGGGGATGGGCTGTTTTTTAAACGGTTTGAGCATGGAACAAACACCCGCCAACCTCGCCCCTTGCCACCCCCGTCCCCATTCCTGTAGGGCAAGGGCTCTGCTCTTGCCGCGCCCCACGCAGAACCTATGGGGGTAACCGCCCGTTTGGTAAGGCCGCCGGGGGGTGCCTAACTGGTAAACGGCAAGGCCGCCGCCACCCCCGTCCCCGTTCCTGTAGGGCAAGGGCTCTGCTCTTGCCGCCCCCGCGCAAAACCTACTGGGGTTGCCGCCCGTTTGGTAAGGCCGCCGGGGGTGGCCATAAATGGCAGGGTACCACCCCTTTCTAACCCCGACCGGCAAGAGCAGAGCCCTTGCCCTACGGTTTTTGGGGTAACCTTCTCACAAATTTGTATAGTTTCGCCACCATAAAATGCCCGCCTCACGGGGTAACCCTCTCACAAATTTATAAAAAATTCCCCCTCACCACCACCTAAAATACCAGCCCAACATCTGTTCGCCAAAAAACAGGGCTAGGGCCATGCCGCCGCACAAAAAGGGGGCAAAGGCAAAATGCTCCTGCCCGGTTTTGCGGTGGGTGGCCATCAGCCAAATGCCATACCCGCCGCCTGCCACAATGGCCAAAAACACGGCCAGCAGGGTGGTTTTGCAGCCCAAAAACAGCCCTGCCGCCGCCATCAGCCGCACATCGCCCCCGCCAAAGCTGCCCGGCACCACCCGGCATAGCAGCCACATAGGCACGCTGGCGCACACGGCCCCCAGCAGCCGCTCGGCCAGGGGCAGCCCGCCCCAGGGCAGCAGCAGGGCCGCCACCCCACAAAGGGCGGTGGCCACCACCAGCAAATCGGGGATGTACTGGGTTTCGGCATCCACCAGGGCAATGGCCAATTGCACCGCCAAAAACAGCAGGGCCAGTGCCCCTTCGGCCCCCAGGCCAAAGCGGTAGCGGCAGCCCAGCGCCGCCACGCCGCCCACAAGCGCCGCGCCCAGCCGCCATGCCCGCCCGGTGGCCCCGGCCCCGCACCCGGCAAGGTAGCACCCCACCGCGCCCGCGCCAAAAAACAGCACCGCACCGGCCAAAACCCACAACAAAACCGGCAGCACACCCAAAATACCCAACATTGCTCCCCCGCCTTTCTGCTTGTATTGTAGCACAAACCGTGGGCATCACAAGCCCTGCCACCGATATCTGCATGGCAATTTTTTGGTTTTGCGGCCATCCCCAAAAACCGGCGGCGCTCCCGCCGTTCTGCCTTTATGGCAGCACAAACCCTGGGCATCACAAGCCCTGCCGCCGATATCTGCATTGCAATTCTTGGGTTTTGCGGCTATACTGATACTATATCGTTTGCCCTATCACGCTATAAGGAGGCGCGCATGGCCGCACAGCCCAACAACAAAAAAAGCGCTGCCGGTGAAAGTTTTATCGGCAGTGTGATGAAATATTCGGTTGCCACCTACCTGGGCTTTGGCATTACCGGCGCGGCGCTGGTGCTCAAGGGCATTCTGCCGGCCGAAAGCTACGGCATCCCCGTCACCTTTATGACGTACACGGCCTCGCTGATGAACCTGGGCATTTTGGGGCTGGACCAAGCGCTGCTCCGCTTTTACCACGAGCCACCCGCCGGGCACACCGGGCGGCAGCTGTTTGCCGCCTGCACCCGGCTTTCGGCGCTGTTTATGCTGGCGCTAGGCCTTATTTGCAGCCTGCTGTTTGCCAGCCCGCTGACCCATGCGCTGGGCTTTGATGCCGTTGGCCCCGCCGTGGTGCCGCTGCTGTTTTTAAACGCCGTGCTGTATATGCTGGTGCGCTACCTGAACGTGCTGCTGCGCCTGGAAGATAACGTGCGCGCCTACACGGCTGAAACCCTGTGGATGCAGGGTTGCTTCAATTTATTTTACCTGCTGCCGGGCTTTTTTACCTCGTCGGCCCTGGTGTTTATCATGGCGGCCATCGCCAGCTTTGGCTGCGTTATTTTGGCCTTTTGGTTTAAGGCGCGCCAGCGCCAAAGTGCCCCCCCACCTTTAAGCAAGGCGCACCGGCAGGGCATTTACCGCACGCTGGTGCCCTATGGGCTGGCGCTGGCCCCGGCGCAAATTTTGTTTAGTTTAAGCAGCGGCATCTGCCTTTCGTTTATAATGCTGTACGGTGGCGAGCGGGAGCAGGGGCTTTTTGCCTTTGCCTACAGCCTTGCCCAGCTTGTAACGGCCATCCAGGCCGGGTTTTCCACCTACTGGGGCCCCTACATCTACAGCCACTACCGGGAGGAACAGGCCCGCATTGCCCGGGTACACGATATTTTAAACCTGTTGATTTTTGCCTTTTTCTGCCTGCTGATTATGCTGGAGGATGTTATTTTTTGGGTGTTCCCCACCAAGGCGGCCTGCCTGCCCATTTTGCCGCTGCTGATGCTGGCCGTGGTGTTTAACATTTTGTGCGAGGGTACGGTGTATGGCAACTCCATCGCCCGCAAGCCCTACCACGATACCATTGGCATTGCCATTGGCGCGGCGGTAAACGTGGGGCTGTGCCTGGTTTTGGTGCCCACCCGGGGAATGCTGGGCGCGGCGCTGGCCTTGGCAGCCTCCAACGGGGCCATGTTTTTATACCGCACGGTGCTTGGGCAATACTATTACCGCACCATCCCCAGCTACGCCAAAACGCTATCGGGCTTTCTGTTGGCGTTTGGGGTAACGGGCATCGGCACCTTTTTTGCGGGCAATTTTTTGCTAAAGTTCCTGTTGACCGGGGGTATTTTGGTGGTGTACGCCTCGCTTTACCGGGCCGAGCTGCGCAAGCTGGTTACCATGGGCCTTGGCATTTTGCGGGGGCTGCGCAAACGGTAATGTTGCCGCTGGCCGCGCTACCCGCATCTGGGCATCCGGGCAACCGGGCACCCCGGCATCCTACCCCACCCACTACCCAAAAACGCCCAAGGAGGTTATCGTATGTTACACAGTGGCACACAAACCCTGGTTACCCCCCGCCTTACCCTGCGCCCCCTTACCCTGGATGATGCCCAGGTAATGTATACCAACTGGGCCAGCGACCCTACGGTTACCCGCTACCTGCGGTGGGAACCGCACCGCAGCTGGGCCGCCACCGCCGAATACCTGAACGAGCTTGCCAGCCATTACCCCGAGCAAGATTTTTACCAGTGGGGCATCACCGAAACCCGCACCGGCATCCTGCTTGGCAGCATTGGCATCCAGCGGTGCGAGCCGGATGACGGCTGGCGCTTTGCCACCGCCCCCTTGGGCGAAGCTTGGGATGTAGGCTACGCCATCGGCCACAAATGGTGGGGCCACGGCTACGCCACCGAGGCACTTTGCGCCCTGCGCGATTACTGGTTTACCCACACCGATAGCCCCTGGCTTTGCTGCTCCCACGCGGTGGAAAACGTGGCCTCGGGCGCGGTGATGCAAAAGGCGGGCTTCCACTACGACCATGACGCTACCTACCACAAATACGATGGCACTGCGGTGCCTTGCCGGGTTTACGCCCTGCTAAAAGAGGATTGGAATGGACAATTTAACCGATAACAACCTGGTTTCACTGGGGCTAACGCCCCCCGATACAACCCCCGATGCCACCCGCTGTGGCATCCCCCTGCCCGGCGAGGAGCAGCCCCCCCTAAAGGTGCTGCTGCTGGCGCTGGATTTGGGAAAATTTAACGCCGAGCGCAGCCTGGCTGAGCTTGCGGCCCTGGCCGAGGCCAACCGCATGGAGGCGGTTGCCAGCATCTGCCAGCGCCGCAACGCCCCCGAGGCAGGCACCATGCTGGGGGAGGGTAAGCTGGCCGAGGCACGGCTGGTTTGCCAAAACACCGGGGCCGAGGCCGCCATTTTTGATGGCGAGCTGACCGGCAGCCAGCTGCGCAACCTGAGCGCCGCCCTGCAAGTGGAAGTTTTGGACCGCACCATGCTGATTCTTGAAATTTTCCGCAGCCGCGCCACCACCAACGAGGGTAAATTGCAAACCGAGCTGGCGCTTTTGCGGTACCGCCTGCCCCGGCTACAGGGCCTGGGCGAAAGTATGAGCCGCCAGGGCGGCGGCGGCGCGGGGGGCGGCGGCGCGCGGCGCGGCGCGGGCGAAACCCAGCTGGAGCTTGACCGCCGCCATATCCACCGCCGGATTGAAACGCTGGAAAACCGCCTGGCCGAGCTGGAAAAGCGGCGCGATGAAACCCGCCGTGCCCGCCGCAAAAACGGGGTGCCGGTGGTTGCGCTGGTGGGCTACACCAACGTGGGCAAAAGCAGCCTGACCAACGCCCTTTGCGGTGCCGAAATTTTTGAGGCCGATATGCTGTTTGCCACGCTGGACCCTACCGCCCGCAAGCTGACCCTGCCCAGCGGGCTGGGGGTGATTTTGGTGGATACCGTCGGCTTTGTTAGCCGGTTGCCCCACCATTTGGTAAACGCTTTTAAAAGCACGCTGGAGGAAGCCGCCTACGCGGATGTTATTTTAAAAATTGCCGATGCAAGCGACCCGGAACGCACCGAGCAGCTTGCTGTAACCGATGAGGTGCTGGAAAGTTTGGGTTGCCACGATATCCCCCAGCTGGTGGTTTACAACAAATGCGATGCCACCGGCGTAACCCCCTTTGACCCCGATATTTTGCTTACCAGCGCCAAAACCGGCCAGGGGCTGCCCGCCCTGCTGGCCCGGTTGGACGAATTGCTGCGCGCCCGTGTGCGGGATATCCAGGTGCTGTTGCCCTATGCCCAGCTCGGCCTGGCCGATATTTTGCGCAGCCGGGGCAGCGTAACGGCGGAGGAATACCGCCCCGAGGGGGTATACTACGCGGCCACCGTTAAAATTGACGACCTGCACCGTTTTGAGCCATATTTTATCTGATTTTGCCGATTTTTATTGCATTTTATCAAATTTTTGCTGCGTTTAAGCCAAAAACCGCCGCCCCCAATTTTTTGAAGGGGGCGGCGGTTTTTGTGCAATTTTTGGTAATTTTCAGTAGTTTTCGGTAATTTTTAAGTACGTTTCGGTACGGTTTCGCTTACCCGCGGATGATGCCATACTGTGCGCACAGGCCCGAGAATTCGTTGCTGCCCACAAAGCCCTGGAAGATGCTTTCGCGGGTTTGCCCGCCGTTCAGCCGGCCTACCCAGTCTGCCTTGCCGGCAGGGTCGGACGGGCGGCCAAGGAAGGCCAGGTACAAATGCTCTACATAATCGCCATTGTTATAGTTGTGCCGCTTAAATTCATCGCTGAAGATAAAGCCCAGGGCAACGCCTGCGCCGGTGTTGCGGCCATCGCGCAGTTGGGCTACCCAGTCGGCCCGGCCAGCGGGGTCGGGTGTGCGGTCAAGGCAGGTTTTGTACAGGCGGTCAACAAAATCGTACACGGTTTTGTTCACCTTGCCGTCAATGCTGCAATTGCCGGTCAGCACAAAGCGGGTCTTGCTCCAATCGCCGGTACCGGCGGGGATGCCGTAGTTGTTGCACATGGTAATAAACTCTTGGCTGCCGATAAACCCGTTGTAAATTTGGCCACGGGTTGCGCCCGAATCCAGCTGCGCCACCCAGCCGTAGATGCCGGCATCCGGCCCACGGTCAAACAGGGCGTTGTACAGCGCGGTAACAAAATGCTCGTTGCAATAGTTGCGGTTTTGCATCTCGGCGCTAAACACAAAGCCGGAGGCTACCTGTGCGCCGGGTTGGCTGCCGTTCAGCAGCACATTGGTCC
>JAQUSS010000135.1 GCA_028710135.1 Gemmiger sp.
CATTGCCCTGGCGCTGGGGGGCATCATTGCCTTTGCCAGCCTGCCCACCCTTTGCAACTATGTGTTGTACGGGCACGATTTATCGATTCACCTAGCCCGGATTGAGGGGTTAAAGGCCGGGCTGCTGGCCGGGCAGTTCCCGGTGCGGCTTGACCCCGGCATTTTGAACGACCATGGCTACCCGTTCAGCATCATGTATGGCGACCTATTGCTCTACCCCGCCGCCCTGCTGCGGATTGTGGGCTTCAGCCTAAAAAATGTATACCTGCTGTATGTTGTGGGGGTAAACACCGCCACCGCCCTGGTTTGCTGGTACTGCCTGCGCAAAATGCTATCGAGCGACCGGCTGGCTTTGGTAGGCACCGCCCTGTATACCCTGGCCTTCTACCGGCTTACCAATGTGTATGTACGGGCCTCGGTGGGTGAATATTCGGCCATGATTTTTCTGCCCCTTGTCATCTACGGGCTGTGGCGGATTTATACGGCCCCCTGCGCCGGGCCAAACCCGCCCGCGGGGCAAAAGCCCGCCCCCTGGTGCTGGCTGCCCTTAGCCATTGGGTTTAGCGGGCTGCTGCAAACCCACCTTCTTTCTACCGAGATGGCGGGGCTCTTCACCCTGCTGTTCTGCCTGTTTGCCCTTCGCCGCACGCTGCGCGCCTCGGTTTTTCTGCCCCTTTGCAAGGCGGCCGGGGCCTGCATTGCCTGGAACCTTTGGTTTTTGGTTCCCTTTGTGCAGTACATGGCCGGTGGGGTTTGCAACATCAGCGGCAAGTACGATGCCGCCTTCCTGGCGGATAGCGCCTCCCCACTGTTCCAGCTTTTGGCCATGTTTGCGCCGGGCGCGGGGGTATCGCAATCCATCGCCAGCGGCATTGGGGGCGAGATGCCCCTAACCGTTGGCACGGTGCTGGTGGCAGGCGCAGCCCTGCTGCTGCCCTGCCTGGCCGACCCCGGGGTTGCCGCCGCAGTGCCGGATGGGCGGCTGCGGCTGCACACGGGGGGCTGGCTGCTGGGCTTTGGCGGGCTGGCGCTGCTGGCAGCGTCCGACCTATTCCCCTGGTACGATATCTTTTTAAATTGCACCTGGCTATCCAAGCTTTTGGGCAAGCTGCAATTTTCCTGGCGGTTTTTAAGCCTTGCCACCGTTCTGCTGGCCTTTTGTAGCTGCGTGGCGGTGGGGCTGCTGGCCAAAAAATACCCCGGCCCCGCCCGCACATTGGCCCTTTGCCTGGTAATTTTCACCCTGGTGCCCGCCGGGTTTTTGATGTACGAGGCCGGGCAAAACAACTACATTTTGCACTACGAGAGCCTGGCTTCGGTGGATGAGCAAGCACTACAGCTTGGCGGGGGCGAATACCTGCCCGCCACCATGAACGGCGAGAGCCGCCCCGCCTGGGACACCTACGACCCGGTGTTTGACCCGGCCCTGGCGGTGAGCGATTACCAAAAAACCGGCCTTGCCATCACCTTTACCGCCCAAAATACCGGCGATGCCCCGGCCACCGCCACCCTGCCCCTGCTGTGCTACCCCGGCTACACGGCCCTGGGGGAGGGCGATACCCCGCTACCCATCACCGATAACCAGGGTTTTATCTCCCTGGCGCTGCCCGCCGGGTATACGGGGGCGGTATCGGTGGAATTTACCGGCTTTTGGTACTGGCACTTTTTTGATGGGGTTAGCCTGGGTGCTATCCTTCTGACCGCATTTTTATTTTGTGGCGGGCGCAAAAAGAAGCCATTTTCCGCCTCGTGACATAAAAAAATAAGGTTTTTCGGCCAATTTCCGCCAAAAACGCCAGTTTTGCGTTTTGCAACCCGCCCGATTTAGCAAAACTGCCTATTGCGTTTTTGCCTGCCAACCTTTATAATGAACCCATAACAGCAAGGGCGCTGCGAATGTTTTTCGTAGCGCCCTTTCTATTACCTGCACATCCCCTCGATTTGCTAGTGTATGTAAAGGAGTAAGAAATATGGCAGCAACCGTTATGGAAATTTACGGCAGCAAGGTGTTCAACGAACACGAAATGCGGGAACGTCTTCCCAGCTCTACCTACAAAAGCCTGAAGGCTACGATTGAGCAGGGCCAGCCGCTTGACCGTGAGGTAGCCAACGTGGTTGCCAGTGTGATGAAGCGCTGGGCCATTGAGAAGGGCGCTACCCACTATACCCACTGGTTCCAGCCGTTGACCGGCATCACCAGTGAAAAGCACGACGGCTTTGTATCCCCCCAGCCGGACGGCACCGCCATCATGGAATTTTCCGGCAAGGAGCTGATTAAGGGCGAGCCGGATGCCTCCTCCTTCCCCTCGGGCGGGCTGCGCGCCACCTGCGAGGCCCGCGGCTACACCGCCTGGGACCCCACCAGCTATGCCTTTGTGAAGGATGATGTGCTTTGCATCCCCACCGCGTTTTGCTCCTACACCGGCGAGGCACTGGATAAAAAGACCCCCCTGCTCCGCTCGATGAAGATTCTTTCCGACCAAACCTGCCGCGTCCTCAAGCTGTTTGGCAAAGACATCAACCATGTTTCCACCACGGTTGGCCCCGAGCAGGAATATTTCTTGGTTCGCAAGGAAGATTACGATAAGCGGCTGGATTTGGTTCTGACGGGCCGCACCTTGTTTGGCTCGGCCCCCTCCAAGGGGCAGGAGCTGGAGGAGCACTACTTTGGCGTGATTCGCCCGGTGGTATCCGATTTTATGAAGGAGCTGGACGAGGAGCTGTGGAAGCTGGGCATCCCCGCCAAAACCAAGCACAACGAGGTTGCCCCCGCCCAGCATGAGCTGGCCCCCATCTACGATACCACCAACGTTGCCATCGACCATAACCTGTTGACGATGGAAATGATGAAAAAAATTGCCAACCGCCACGGCTTGGTTTGCCTGCAACACGAAAAACCCTTTGAGGGGGTAAACGGCAGCGGCAAGCACAACAACTGGTCCTTCTGCACGCGGGACGAAAACCTGCTGGACCCCGGCGATACGCCGATGGAAAACCTGCAATTTATGGTTATTCTTTCGGCCGTTATCAAGGCGGTGGATGAATACGCTGACCTATTGCGCACGGCGGTTGCCACCCCCGGCAACGACCACCGCCTGGGCGCGAACGAAGCGCCCCCGGCCATCATTTCGATTTTTGTGGGCGAGGAGCTGGAAGCCGTTATCGATGCCATCTGCTCCGATTCGCCCTATGCGGGCCCTGTCAAGATGAAGATGGACCTTGGGGTGGATGTGCTGCCCAAAATCAGCAAGGATACCACCGACCGCAACCGTACCTCCCCCTTTGCCTTCACCGGCAACAAGTTTGAGTTCCGTATGCCCGGCTCTGCCCAGAACCTGAGCGACACCAACTTTATCTTGAATACGGCGGTTGCCAAGGAGCTGAAGAGCTTTGCGGATGAAATTTCCCAGGAGGCCGATTTCGAGTGTGCCGCCGCGGCCTGGGTCAAAAAGACCCTGACCGAGCACCGCCGGGTAATTTTCAACGGCAACGGCTACAGTGAAGCCTGGGAGCAGGAGGCCGCGCGCCGTGGCCTGCCCAACCGCAAATGCACCCCCGATGCGATGGTTGCCCTGAAGGAAGATAAAAACATTGCCCTGATGGAGCAGTTTGGCGTACTTTCCAAAACTGAAATGCTCAGCCGCTACGAGGTGGAGATGGAGCATTACGCCAAAATCTTGAACATTGAAGCCCGTACCATGCTAAAAATTGCCCACAAGCAGTTGATTCCCGCCATCACCACCTACATGGGCGATGTTGCCAACACTGCCGCCGCCAAGGCCGCCGTGAGCGAGAGCCTTTCGACCCGTGCGGAGGAAAAACTGTTGGCCGCCCTTTCGGGCTATGCCGATGAAATGTCGGACGCGGTGGACGCTTTGAAGGCCGTTGCCGATAAGACGGATGCCATGGAGGATAAAACCGCCAAGGCCCACGCCTACCACGACGAGGTAATCCCGGCAATGGATGCGTTGCGCGCCGCTGCCGATGCCGCCGAGGAAATTTGCGGCGAGGATTACTGGCCCCTGCCCTGCTACAGCCGGATGCTTTTCTACACCGAGTAAAAGCAGCGCCAAGGGCAACCCAATTTTGCCATTCTCCTTTTCCTATTTCTTACATCCGCGCAAAAGGCCCGCCCGCAAGGTGGGCCTTTTGCACATAACCAAGCCAAAATTGCCAAAAAAGCCGCTTTCACCCATCCACGGAGGTTATTTATGAAACAGACCGCACAGGATATCTTGAATTTTGTGGAGGACAACGACGTTAAATTTGTCCGCCTCGCTTTCTGTGATATTTTCGGCAACCAAAAAAATATTTCGCTGTTTGCCAGCGAGCTTCCCCGCGCCTTTGCGCAGGGGGTGTGCTTTGATGGCAGCTCGATTGCCGGATTTATGAACACCGAGGAGAGCGACCTTGTTCTTTGGCCCGACCCCGACACCGTTTCCATCCTGCCCTGGCGGCCTACCGAGGGCCGGGTAATGCGGATGTACTGCGATATCACCCTGCCGGACGGCAAGCCCTTTGAGGGGAACTGCCGCAGCTATCTAAAATCGGTGGTGGCGCGGGCCAAGGCGCTGGGCCTGAGCTGCGATGTGGGCTGCGAGTGCGAATTTTACCTGTTTGAAACCGATGAGCGGGGCAACCCCACCAAGCTGCCGATGGACCGGGGCGGCTACTTTGATATTTCGCCCTTGGATAAAGGGGAAAATATCCGCCGTGAAATTTGCTTTGCGATGGACGATATGGGCCTAAAACCCCAGCACAGCCACCACGAGAGCGGCCACGGCCAGAATGAGGTGGATTTTATGTATTCCACCGCCCTGAAGGCTGCCGATAACCTGAACACCTTCAAAAGCACCGTCAAAGCCATTGCCGACCGTAACGGCCTGTTTGCCAGCTTTATGCCCCGCCCCCTGCCCAGCCAGGCAGGCAGCGGGCTGCACGTAAACGTTTCGCTGTTTCGGGATGGAAAAAACCTGTTTGAGGGCGATGTTGCCCCCGACAGCGAGGCCGGCTATTTTATCGCGGGCATTTTGGCCCATGCGCGGGCGCTTACGGCCTTTTGCAACCCGGTGCCCAACAGCTATACCCGCTTTGGCAGCTGCGAAGCGCCCCAGTATGTTAGCTGGAGCCGCCAAAACCGCAGCCAGCTGGTGCGCCTACCCTCCGCCCAGGGGGAATTTTGCCGGTTGGAGATGCGCAGCCCCGACCCTGCCTGCAACCCCTACCTTGCCATTGGGCTGATTTTGGCTGCCGGGCTGGATGGCATAGAGCAAAAGCTGCCCCTGCCTGCGCCCATCAACCGCAACCTGTTTTTGAGCGGTGCCGGTGACGGGCTGGAAAGCCTGCCCGCCACCCTGCGGGAGGCCATTATTTTGGCCGATGCCAGCCCCTTTATCCAAAAAGAGCTGCCCCTTGCCCTGGCCAGCAAATATTTCTCCTACCAAACCAAGCTTTGCCTCGACTACGAAACAGCCCCCGACCCTTCCGCTTGGGAGCGCGAGCATTGTTTTTTGGTGCTGTAAGGCACCGCCCGCGTACACCGGGCCACCCTTTGGCAGCGTGTTTTTTGCATGGCTGCCAGGGGGGTGCCCCGGCGTAACATCCACAAAAAGGAGGGGTACTGCATGGGCCATGCGCTGATTGTTTCCGCAGGTACCAATGCCAACGAATACCTGGCCAAGCATATACAGGAGCTTGGCTACGCCCGCCCCGTGATCGTGGCAAGCGGCGGCGAGGCCAGGCGGCAGTTGGGCGATAAAGCGTTTGAAGTTGTGATTATTAACACGCCGTTGCCGGATGAGTTCGGCCACGAACTTGGCACTTTTGCCGTTGAAAAAAGCCAGGCCGGTGTGGTGCTGCTGGCCAAAAGCGGCACTGCCGACCAAATTGCCGGCAAGCTACAGGATTATGGGGTGCTGGTGCTGGGCAAGCCGTTTTCGGCACTACAGTTCCGCCAGGTAGTGCAAATTGCCGCAAGCTGCTACCGCCGCCTGGCCACCCTGCAAGCCGAAAATAACCGCCTGGTGGATAAAATTTGCCAGCTGCGCTTAGTAGACCGCGCCAAATGCCACCTGATTGAAAAAGAGGGCCTAACCGAGGCCGAGGCCCACCGCCGCATTGAGAAGGAAGCCATGGATACCCGCCGCTCCCGCGGGGAGGTTGCGCAGGCCATTTTGGAGTAAAGCAACAGCGCTGCTTG
>JAQUSS010000136.1 GCA_028710135.1 Gemmiger sp.
ATTTGATTTTCCTTGAAACAATGACCGACCTGTACGAACTCAAGGCCGCCATCTTGGCCGCCAAGGAGAACAGCACCCTGCCGGTGTTTGCCTCCATGAGCTTTGAGGTCACCGGCCGTACATTTACCGGCTGCACGGTTGAAAGCTTTGCCATCACGGCGGCGGGGCTCGGGGCGGATGCCCTTGGCATCAACTGCTCCTTGGGCCCGGTTGAAATTTTGCCCTTTGCCCGCCGCCTTTGCAGGAACGTGCCGGCGGGGCTGCCGGTTTTTATCAAGGCGAACGCCGGGCTGCCCAACCCGGATGGCAGCTACAACCTCTCTCCGCTGGAATTTGCCGCTGCCATGGAGGAATACGCCACCACGGGCATCTCGATGCTGGGGGGCTGCTGCGGCACCGAGCCGGATACCATCCGCCGCCTGCACGATGCCTTTGCCACCCGCCGCCCGGCCTCCAAAACGCCCCTTATCCGCAGCTTGCTCTGCACGCCGGTGCGGTGTGTTGAAGTTGCGGGCATCACGGTGGTGGGGGAGCGCATCAACCCCACCGGCAAAAAGCGCCTGCAAGCCGCTTTGCGGGAGCGTGATTACGATTATGCCTGTACCCAGGCAGTTGCCCAGGCCGAGGCCGGGGCCGAGGTGCTGGATGTGAACGCCGGGCTGCCGGGCATTGATGAACCTGCCGTGCTGGAAGCCCTGGTGCAAAACCTGCAAGCGGTTACCGATTTACCCTTGCAGTTGGATTCCTCCCACCCCGAGGCACTGGCCCGGGCGCTGCGGGTTTATAACGGCAAGCCCATTGTCAACTCGGTCAACGGGGAGCAGCAGGTGCTGGATGCCGTTTTGCCCCTCTGCAAAAAATACGGCGCGGCGGTGGTGGGCCTTACGCTGGATGAAGGGGGAATCCCCAAAACCGCCGAAGCCCGCTTTGCCGTGGCCGAGCGAATTACCCGCGCCGCGCTGGCGCAGGGCATCCCGCGGGAGGATATTTACATCGATTGCCTGACCCTGACCGTCAGCGCCCAGCAGGAGGATGCGCTGGAAACCCTGAAAGCGCTGGCCCTTTGCAAGCAGCGCCTGGGGGTGCGCACCGTGCTGGGGGTATCGAACATCAGCTTTGGCTTGCCCTGCCGTGGGTATGTAAACACCACCTTTTTAACCCTTGCCATGCAAAGTGGGTTGGACCTTGCCATCATGAACCCCAACACCCCCGAGATGATGGCCGCCGTGCGGGCCTACCGAGTGCTCAGCGGGCAGGATGCCCAGTGCGGGGCCTATGTGGCTGCCTACGCAAATGCGCAGGTGGCGGCCCAGCCTGCCGCCGCCATCGCCGCCCAGCCGGGCAAAAACCAAACCGCCCCGGCACCCGGCAGCCCGCCAAGCGGGGAAATGGGGCTGTTTGATGCGGTGCGGCGCGGTTTAAAGGCGGAGGCCAAGGCGGCAGCCGCGCGGGCACTTGCCACCACCCCGCCGCTGACGATTGTGAACGAAACCCTAATTCCCGCGCTGGATGTGGTGGGCACAGAATTTGAAAAAGGCACCCTGTTTTTGCCCCAGCTCCTTCAAGCGGCCACGGCGGCCCAGGCGGCCTTTGGCCTAGTGCGGGATGCCATTGCCCAAAGCGGCCAGGGCGGGGGCAACCGTGGCACCATCGTGCTTGCCACGGTAAAGGGGGATGTGCATGATATTGGCAAGAATATTGTGCGGGTTATCTTGGAAAACTACGGGTATGCCGTGCACGACCTTGGGCGGGATGTACCGCCCGAGGCCATTGTGGAGGAAACGCGCCGCACCGGTGCCCCCCTTGTGGGCCTTTCGGCCCTGATGACCACCACCGTGCCCAATATGCAGGCCACCATTGTGGCCCTGCACGAGGCCAAGCTGCCCTGCAAGGTGATGGTGGGGGGCGCGGTGCTTACCCCCGAATATGCTAAGAGTATCGGCGCAGATTTTTACGCCAAGGATGCCAAGGCTTCGGCCGATATCGCCAAAGGGATATTTGGCGGCTGAAACCATAAAATGCGGCACAATTCCCCGGCAACCGGCCCAAAACCGCCCAATCGGCCACTTGCATTTGGGCGGGGTGTATTGTATAATAAAGAACAGCGGACAGGGCTGGGCATACCAACAGGTGTGTATTGCGCTGTTTTGCATACGGATGCGGGCCCCGTGCGCGGGTGCCCTGTGAACCATGTCAGGCGGGGAACCGAGCAGCATTAAGCAGTGCGTGCCCGGCGCCGCGGCAAGCCTGCATCCGTATGCCAAGCAGCGCAGCCGCGGGGCACACCCGCGGCTGGCTTGCCCGCTTATTTTATTGTAAAGGCAGGTGTGTACCCGTGTATCGCGCGCTTTACCGCAAATGGCGGCCCCAACGCTTTGCCGATGTTGTTGGGCAGGAATCAATTGTAACCGCCCTGCAAAACCAAATTGCCGCAGGCCGTATTGGCCACGCCTACTTGTTTACCGGCACGCGGGGCACCGGCAAAACCACCTGCGCCAAAATATTTGCCAAGGCCGTGAACTGCACCGACCGTTCCAGCCCTGACCCCTGCTGTGTTTGCGATATCTGCAAGGGCATTGACGATGGAACCGTTTTGGATGTATCGGAAATTGACGCGGCCTCCAACAACAGCGTGGATGATATCCGCGCCCTGCGGGACGAAACCGCCTTCCTGCCAAGCGTTTGCCAGTATAAGGTGTTTATTATTGACGAGGTGCATATGCTATCCACCTCGGCCTTTAACGCCCTGCTCAAAACGATGGAGGAACCGCCCGAACACGTAATTTTTATCCTTGCCACCACCGAGGTGCAAAAGGTGCCCGCCACCATTTTAAGCCGGTGCCAGCGGTACGATTTTACCCGCATCACCCCCGAAAAAATTGCCGGGCGGCTACAGTATGTGGCTGGGGAGGAGCATATTGAGCTATCGGCGGGCGGTGCCTCGCTGATTGCCCGGCTGGCCGATGGTGCCATGCGGGATGCCCTCTCTATTTTAGATACCTGCGCCGGGGTAAGCCCCACCGTGGACGAGGCACTTGTCCGCCGGATGGCGGGCGTGACCGACCGTGGCTATCTGTTTGAAATCAGCGATGCCATCGCCCAAAAGGATGCGGTGGCGGCGCTGGGCAAAATTGCCGCGCTCCGCCAACAATCGGTGGATATCCGCCGCCTTTGTGTGGAGCTGGCGGGGCACTACCGCAACCTGATGTTGAGCGCCCTGCCGGATGGCACGGCACTCCTCACCGGGGTATCGCCCGAGGAGGAAGCCGCCTACGCGGCGCGGGCCGCGCTGCCCCAGGGGGATGCGGTGCGGGCCATCAACGCCTTTGGCACCGCCCTGGAAAAGATGGGCCGTGGTACCGACCAACGCATTGAACTGGAGCTGGCGGTATTCTCCCTCACCCAGGCACTCGCCCCGGCACCTGCCGTATCGGCGGCCCCCGTGGCTGCGCCCCAACCGCTCGTTTCTGCGCCGGCAAGCCAGCCCTTTGTGGCGGCTGCGCCCCCCGCTACCCCCCCGGCAGCGTTTGCCTCGGCACCGCCGCCGCAAGAGGAGCCGCCCTTCGCGCTTGATGGCCCTGAGCTTGCGCCCATGGCCCCGGCCCCAATAGCCGAAAGCCAGCCCGCAAGCGCACCGCCGCCCGTTTACGCGGCGGATGTGCCCATCCCAAAGCCGGCTGCCGGCACACCGGAAGCCCCCCAGCCCTTTGCCCCCTGGCCGCAGGTGCTGGAGGCCATCAAGGATGGCCACCCCATGCTCATCTCCTTTTTGCGGGATAGCAAGGCCTTTTACGATGGCAAGCGGGTGCTGATTGATTGCAGCGAGGCCTTCCGGGATTATATCCGCAAAAATAAAGAGGTTACCAAAAACCTCAAGGAAATTATCTTGAATGTGACGGGGATACGCTGCAACATCGGCCCCTACGACCCACCCACCGGCCTTAGCGGGGTGGCGGGTGTTTCGGTGGAGGATACCCTGCAAGCCATGCGCGGCCTGGGGGTAGATGTGGTGGTAGACGAAAAATAACCCCTTTTGTGTTACACCCCAAAATAAAAATTTAAAATATAACCGATTTTAAAGGAGCAAGCAAGTATGAAAGCAAGAATGCCGCAGGGCTATGGCCGCCCGGACCCCAACGCCATGATGCGCCAGGTACAAAAAATGCAAGAATCCATCCGCGAAAAGCAGGCCGAGCTGGAAGCGAAAGAATACACCGGCACCGCCAGCGGCGAGATGGTTACGGTTACCATGACCGGTAAGCACGAGATTACCGCGGTGAAAATCAAACCCGAAGCGGTTGACCCCGAGGATATCGAGATGCTGGAGGATTTGGTGGCGGCTGCCATCAACAGCGCCGTTGCCGCCGTGGATAAAGAATCGGACGAGGAAATGGAAAAAATGACAGGCGGTATGAACATCCCCGGCCTGGGCTAAGGAGAAGTTGACCATGCAGCAAAACGCCGGACCGCTGGAAAATTTGATTGACCAGTTCGCGCGCTTCCCCGGTGTGGGCCGCAAGGGTGCTACCCGTATGGCCTACGAGGTGATGGGGATGACGAACGAGCAGGCCGTAGCCCTGGCAAAAGCCATTGAAAGTGCCAAAACCCAGCTCCACCGCTGCCGCGTCTGCCAGGATTATACCCCCACCGAGGTTTGTAAAATTTGCGCCTCCCAAAAGCGGGATCGTTCCATCATCTGCGTGGTGGAGGGCCCGCGGGATATACAGTCTATCGAGCGTACCCACGAGTATAACGGGCTGTATCACGTTCTGCATGGGCTAATTTCGCCCATGGATGGCATTGGGGCCGAGCAGCTTTGCGTTAAGGAGCTGCTTGCCCGCCTGAACGAAACGGTGAAGGAAGTCATCATGGCCACCAGCCCCACCGTGGAAGGCGAGGCCACCGCCATGTACCTGGCAAAGCTTATCAAGCCGCTGGGCATCAAAACTACCCGGCTGGCCTATGGGCTGCCGGTGGGCTCCAGCTTGGAATATGCCGACGAAACCACCATCTTCCACGCCATGCAGGGCAGGGGAGAGCTATAAGCTATAAAAGGCGGGGTTTGGCGGCTGTTTTCCGCAAAAAAATCTTGACGAAGCAAAATAAACGCGCTATACTGATATCCCTTGAACCAGCGCAACGCATCAAAAAGCAGAGGAGGTGTGCCGATGGCGGAGGAAAAAAAGGGGATTAAGCCCATTGCCCAAAACCGGGAGGCCCACCACGAATATTTTGTGATGGAATCGCTGGAGGTTGGCATTGAGCTGGTCGGCACCGAGGTAAAAAGCCTGCGTGGCGGTGGCGTTAACCTGAAAGAGGCTTGGGCCGATATTGATAACGCCGAGCTGATTGTAAAAGGGATGCACATCTCCCCCTACGAGCAAGGCAACATTTTTAACAAAGACCCCTTGCGCCCCCGGCGCTTGCTGGCGCACAAAAGCGAAATTCGCCACCTGCAACAGCAAATTAAGCTGCAAGGCTACACGTTGGTGCCGCTTTCCCTCTATTTTAAGCATGGGCGGGTTAAAATGCAGCTTGGCCTTTGCAAGGGCAAAAAGCTGTACGATAAGCGGGCCACCGCCGCAGCGCGGGATGCCCGGCGCGATATTGACCGCGCCATGAAAAACGCAAAGTACTAAACCGGCAAAAGCGAAAAGAAGTACTGCAAGCGCATACCCAAAAAAGCCACCCCGGGGCATTGGCCCCGTATTATGGGGATGTAAAGGTTTCGACGGGGAGAGAGAGGCGTGAGCAGCGGGCCGTGGCGGGGACCCACGATAAAAGCCTCAAAAATTTTTAACTGACAACCGTACAGTTGCAGTCGCAGCCTAACTAGGCTGTCGTCCTGCCCACTCTAGCACCGCGTGGGGCCAGGGCGTCGATAGGTGCCGAACATGTACAGGTCTAAGCTTTGCAGCCTGTCAGGTATTCATGAAGCTACCAAGGCATAAAGCGCGTATGCTCGCTCGTGCCACGGGAAATTTAGTAGGCATACTGCGCCCGGAGATACTCTAACCGCTTTCTTTTCGGACAGGGGTTCGACTCCCCTCATCTCCACCAAAACAAAATGGCAAAAAAGATGTCATCGGCAGAAATGCCGATGACATCGCCATTTATAGGACTTTTTAGGCAGAGATACCCCCGTTCAAAAACGCATCGTTTTTGGGGATATCATCTGC
>JAQUSS010000137.1 GCA_028710135.1 Gemmiger sp.
GATATGCCAATTTTATCGGCGGCCACCAGGGCAAAAAATTCGGTTGCTTCCTCCTCGGTGGCGGTTTTCAAAAATTCCTCCACGCAGAACAGCGTTTCGCAGTTCCAGCGGAAATCGGCATTCTCGGGCCGGCGCATCCATTGCAGCACCGTTTGGATATAATTCGCCTGGGTGTCAATTACCCGCTCCTGCAAATCGGTATAGCCGATATCGGTGTGGGAATGGTGGATTACATAGACCGTTTTGATGGTATGGGCCATAGTATCTTCTCCTTGCTTTTCGTAGCATCGCATAAATTTTTGTATTGTTGTGTTTTCGTTTTATTTTTACTGCCCCAGTGAAGGCAGCAGAAATTTTGATTAGCGTTCCGGCCTGCCGGCTTATTGCCCGCTTTTACAGCGGCAGCACCCCCTGCATGGCCCGCAGCGAGGTTTCCTGGGTGAGGGCCAGCTCCACCCCCAGCGCCCGGCAGGCCGCGCGCAGCGGTTCCAAAAACAGCCCGCCGCTTGCCGTCACCTGCCCACCCAGGCAGAGGATTTCGGGGTGGTAGCCCGCCAAAAAGGGGGTTAGCCCCTCGGCCAGCAGCGCGCCAAAATCGCCCCACACCCGCAGGGCACCGGCATCCCCCGCCTTGGCTAGCTCCGCCAGGGGCTTACCCTCCAGCGGGCGGCCCAAATGCTGCCGGCTAAGGGCCACCAGCCCCCGGCGGGATAGCACATCGTCGATGCACTGGTTTTTAAAGGGCGTGGGGTAGATATACCCGTGGGGCGGCACCCCTGGGGTGCCTGCGGGCGCAAGGCGGCCATCCAGCCCAAAGGCACTGCCGCAGCCAGTGCCAATGCACACAAACATGGCCCGCGCCCGGCCCTTGGCAACGCCAAACCGCAGCTCACCCAGTGCAAAGGCCGCAACATCGTTCAAAAATACAAACGCATCGGCCCCCAACACCCCAAAGCCGGGCTGCTTTGCCAGCCGCCCTGCCAGCGCTTGGCGCAGGTTTACGCCATACAGCGCCCCATACTTGGCAAGGCCCTGTATTTGGCACACCCCCGCCGGGTAATCAAACGGGCCGGGGAAGGCTACCCGCACCCCCGCCAGCACCCCTTGGGGCGGCAGGCTGGCTGCGGTGGCCGCAACCAGTGCTGCCAAGTTGTTCAAAATGCTATCGGCATCGCTTTCCGCGTTGGCATCCGCCCGGCGCAGCGGCCCCACCAGGCAGCCATCCAGCCCCAGCAGGCCGCCTTTTAGCTGGGTTCCGCCCACATCCAGGCAGACAAAATAGGGTGCTGTGGCACCCGCCCCGTTTTGTTTCATCGGTTCACCGCGCAATCTCAATCACAAAGCGGCTGCAACCGGCGGGGTAATAGCTCTCGGCGTATTCCACCGTCCGCCCGGCGGCATCGGTGCCGGTGGAGGCAATAAAAATGGCCGGTTCAAAGGGGGGCAGCTCCAATTGGGCGCGCACGGCCTCGGGCGGGGGCAATACCTCCAACGTGCGGGTGGCGTGGCGCACCCCCAGGCCCCGTTTTTCGAGTGCGTCGTACAAAGAGGCATCGGTAAACCGCTCGGTTTCCATCTCGGGGTAAAGGGCATACGGCGCATACACGGTTGTATACACCACCGGCCGCCCCTCCTGGAAGCCCTCCACCCGGCGGCGGCGCACCAGCTTGGTCACCTTGGTGCCGGCGGGCAGGCCCAGCCGTGCCGCCACGCCCTCCCCTGCCCGCTCAGTGGCAAGCTCCAGCACCTCGGTACGCAGTTGGCGGTGGTTTTTTTCGCTCTCGGCTCGGTAACTTGCCAAAAATCGGGTGCTTTCGTGCAACAGCTTGGGGGCGGCCACAAAGGTGCCGCTCCCCTTAATGCGGTTCAGCACCCCCTCGCTGGCAAGGCGCGCCAACGCCTGGCGAACCGTAGGCCGGCTGACCCCAAGCGTTTCGGCCAGCTCATTTTCCGTGGGAAGGCGGCTCCCCACCGGGTAGCTGCCCTGGTCAATCAAATTTTGAATATACTGGGCCGCCTGTTGATGTAGCGCTTTGGGCATAGCAGCATCCCTCCTAGCTTTCTACCCGCAGTATAGCACCGGCCAATCAATTTGTAAATACACAAATTCATCTTTTTCAAAATTTGTATTGACAAATTCGCCATTAGGCGGTAGGCTGTAACCAAGAAATACGGCTCTACACACCGCAGGAGGGTTCACTATGCCAGCAAAACAAGCCAACACAGCTTCCCCGTGCCGCCCGGTAACTGAAATCACCCCGCACCCGGCCAGCGCCCGCCGGGGTGCCGCGCCGGTAGCCGCCGCCCTGGGGGCGCAAATTGCCACAGTGGCCCCCACCGTAACGGTGGTGGAATGCTACCCCGGCACCGACCAACAGGAGGTGTTGGCGCTTTTTGAAAGTGCCGGCATCCCCTTTGCCACCGTGCTGCACGCCGACGACTACGCCCTTGCGCCCGAGGCTCTGGATGAATCCCTGGCGCGGGAGCTGACGGAGGACCGTGTGTTTGGGGTGATGACCAACCGCACCCTGGCCGATTGCTTTGCCCCCGCCGCCCTGGCCGAGGCCCGCCGTGCCGTGGCAGCCGCTACCAAAACCGGCCGGGTGCTGGTGTACGGGGTGGGCGCCACCCTGATTGCCGCAGATTTTGCCGCAAATTTTGCCGAAAACGCGCTGCTTTTTTATGCCGATATCACCCGGTGGGAGATACAGCTTCGCTACCGGCGCGGGATGGATAACTGGCGCACCGCCCAAACCGGGCTGCCCCAGCTTGCCAAGTATAAGCGCGGCTTTTTTGCCGAGTGGCGCTGGGGCGACCTTGTTAAAAAGCAGTGCCTGCCCCGCCTTGCCGGGTACCTGGATATGACGGTGGCGGGCGAACCCGGCTTTGTGGCTGGGGAGGATTACCGCCACGCGCTGGCCGTGCTGGCCGCCCGCCCCTTCCGCTTGGTGCCCTACTACGACCCCGGCGTTTGGGGCGGCCACTGGATGCAGAGCAAGTTTTCTCTGCCCGAAAACGGCAGCAACTACGCCTGGAGCTTTGACGGTGTGCCGGAGGAAAATAGCCTGCTGCTGGGCTTTGGCGGCACCGAAATTGAAACCCCGGCCATCAACCTGGTGTTTGCCCAACCCCGCGCGTTGCTGGGCGAGCGGGTTTATGCCCGGTTTGGGGCCGAGTTCCCCATCCGGTTTGATTTGCTGGATACCATTGGCGGGCAAAACCTTTCTTTGCAGGTACACCCGTTGACCGAATATATCCAAGATACCTACCATATGCACTACACCCAGGACGAAAGCTATTACATCCTGGATACCGAGGGCGAAAACCCCGAGGTGTGGCTGGGCCTGCGGGAGGATATCTGCCCCGAAGCGATGGCCGGGGCGCTGCGCGCCGCCCAGCGCGGCGAATGCAGCTTTGATGCCGGGCAATACGCCAACCACTTCCCGGTAAAAAAGCACGACCATGTGTTGATTCCCGCCGGGACGGTGCACGGTGCCGGCGCGGGCACCATGGTGCTGGAAATTAGCGCAACGCCCTACATTTTCACCTTCAAGCTGTGGGATTGGGGCCGCCTTGGGCTGGATGGCAAGCCCCGGCCCATCCATGTGGAGCAGGGGCTAGAGAATATCCAGTGGGACCGCACCACCGCTTGGGTGGAAAATAACCTCCTGCACCAGGCGCGGGTGGTGCACCAAAGCAGCGCCTGCACGGTGGAAAAAACCGGCCTGGACGAGCGAGAATTTATTGATACCTACCGCATCACCACCGCCACCGCCGCCCCCATCCGCCGCAACGGCAGCGTGCATATGCTCAACCTGGTGGAGGGTGCCGAGGCCCGCATCACCAGCCCAAGCGGCAGCTTTCCCCCGTTCACGGTGCGGTACGCCCAAACCTTCATCCTGCCCCAAAACGCCGGGGAATACCAAATTGAAGCCGTAAACGGCCAACCTATTCGCGCCATCCTCGCCTGCGTGCGGGGGTAAATGGGCAGGCGCGGGGGGCAAAAAACTTATGCCCGGGCCCGGCAAGTGGGAAGCGCTTTGCAACAAAAAAAGGCGGCAGACGTTAGCCGCACACCCACAAGGAAGTAATTGGATAGTTGCAGGGCAGCATAGCGTTTTGCTATGCTGTCTTGCTTTTTCTTTGCCGTTCAATGGTCTGCTCATCATCTGCCGTATCAATACTTCCGATGAAGTTCCAAACAATCTCCACCTTTTGGCGGCGGTGCCCGCTGGACTTGTCTGGAGCGTGGACGATTATCTTCTTCACAAACTCGTTGACGATGGTGGGCGTCAGTTCCCGTATTCCCACATACTTGCGGATAACGGCAGCGAAGCTGTCAAAGTCAGTCTTGTCTTGTTCGTAGATGTTGACCGCTACTTGCTCTGCTTTCACAAACTCCGTCAGTTCGTTTTGCTCCGCTTCGTATTCGGCGGATAGCTTCAAAAATCTGTCGTGTGAGATTGCACCCGTTATATCGTCCTCATAGATACGCTTGAAGATACGGTCAAGTTCGGCTATGCGTTTTTTTGCCTGTTCCAACTCTTTCTTGCGCCGCTTGACCGCCTTTTCCGTTTTCTCAAAGCGCTGTTTCTGTACGGCTTTGCGGAAAGCGTCGATGTCGTCAAAGAACATTCTCGTTACATCGAATATCCGTTGCCGCACGAACAGCTTTAACGTTTCCTCTCGGATAAAGTGCATAGTACAATCGCCTGTATTGCTCTTGTACTTGGAACAGCGGTAACAATCCTGTTCCGGGGTCATATTTTTGCCCGTTGCAAAATGTAGTTTGCTGTCACAATCGGCGCAGTAAAGCAGCCCGGAGAACAGACCTTGCCGTTCCGCTTGCTTAGCAGGGCGGCGTTTGTTTGCCCGTAGTTCCTGCACTCTTTGCCACACCTTTTCATTGATGATGGCTGGTTGAGTGTTGGGGAATATCCGCATATTTTCGGGTGCATTGTTCAGCCGCTTTTTCAGCTTATTGGACTTGGAATAGGTCTTGAAGTTGACCGTACACCCCGTATATTCTGGGCGTTCCAATATCCCCGCGACTGATTTGTAATCCCACCGATAGAGATTATCGGGCATCGCCTTTCTGTCACGCTTTGCATAATGCGCCTTGACTGTCAACACCCTGTCGGCGGTCAGCAGCTTTGCAATCTGCATAGCTCCTTTTCCGTCCACGCATAAAGCAAAGATACGCTTGACTACCTCGGCGGCGTCCTCGTCAACAATCCACTTCTTTTTGTCGGTTGGGTCTTTCACATACCCATAGGGCGGATTGCTGCAAAGATGTTCCCCGGCGTTGCCCTTTGCCCTCATAACGGCCCGGATTTTCTTGCTTGTATCTCGCGCGTAGAAGTCGTTGAACAGATTGCGAAAAGGGGTAAAGTCATTGTCACCCTTGTCGCTGTCCACACTGTCATTAATGGCGATATACCGAATATCTCTCTCGGCAAAGAAACTCTCGGTGTAATAGCCCACTTTCAGATAATCACGCCCCATACGGGACATATCTTCTTGTGTCAAGTAGGGACTAAAAAAATTTTGAGAATTTACAAGCCGTTCATAGGTGGACAACCACCCGTGAACGGCTTGCGTTTTCTCTATGCTCTTTTGCCGTTCTTTGTGCGACGTTTCTTATACGCCGTCTCAAACGCCTCCATCATTGGAGTGACCGGAAGCTCGTTGTCAGGCTTGGACAGGTACTCGAACCGGATGCCGTTCTCCCGGAACTTTCGCTCAAACCTCATGAAAGAGGAAGTGTCCCGGCTGATTCGCGAGGTGTCGCGGGTGAGGATCGTACCGATGTCCTGACGCTTGGCTTCGTTCAGCAGGAAGTTCATGATACCTTCCGTATGGACGCCGGAGATGCCGTCTGCCGCCACAGCAGCAGCCACCTCATAGCCTTTGTCCTTCGCATAGCGTTCCAGCTCTTCCCGCTGGTCTGCTGCCGCAAGCTGATCCGCACAGGCAACGCGGATATAAAGAAATACTTTCATTTGGCTTCTCCTTCTGATGTAGTGAGGAAGTCCTTGAACTTCCAGACGATTTCTATGTTGTCAAGATCGTAAATGTAGACCGCAGAAATGAATGCGTG
>JAQUSS010000020.1 GCA_028710135.1 Gemmiger sp.
CCGCCGGCCGGCAGGGCTGCTGCTTGAGCCAGCCCTGCAACTGCCCGGTAAAGCAGCGCGCATAGCGCTCATCCCCGGTTAGGGCATACGCCTGGCCCAAGCTGACCCAATAGCGGTGCCGGTTCAGCTGAAAGGTAAATTCTTGGTCGCCATGGAGCTGATATTCCCAATTGATGGGGCCGGAAAATTGCACCGGCTCCCAGGTTTGCTCCATATCCCAGGGGAGTTGAAACAGAAAACACTGGTTCAGCACCTCGTTTGCCGTTTTTTGGTTCAGCGCACAATCCGCCGGCCAAAATTGATGGCAAAGCGCCGCAATCTCTTTTTTTTGCGCGGCATCGGGGGCAAGGTGGCTGCAAAAATCAGCCCAAAGTGTCGTTGCCGTTTTGTTCAAGGGGATGTTGCCTCCTGTTCCATAATTTTTCAAATGGGTCGTTCTGGCGTTGCATCCAGGCAATAATTTCCTGCTCCAGCCGGGCGGCAAGCTGCCGGTTTTCCGGCTGGGCAGGGTCTAGCGGGTGCAACTGCTGTGGGTCTTTGCACAAATCGTAAAGGTAGCGGGCCGGGTGTGGTACCACATCGTAGCCAAGCTCCATCACATAGGTATGGGTGCGGGTTCGTATCCCCCGCCAGCCGTAGGCGAGTGGGTCTTTGCCGCAGGCGTCAAACTGTTTTACAAACACCTCCCGCCCCGGGCAGGCGCACAAAAAGCTGGCCCGCGCGGGGTCCTCTGCGGGGGTAACCAGGTAGCGGGCACAGTTCTCCCCTTCCACGGTGTTGGGGATGCCCACCCCCAGCAAGCCCAACACGGTGGGCATCATATCCTGGCTGCCAAGGCAGGTGCGGCAAAGCTTTTTTTGGTTGCCCGGTATACGCACCACAAAGGGGATGCGGATTGCTTCCTCGTACCAAACGTGCTTGCCCATTAAACCGTGGGAGCCCATCATATCCCCATGGTCGGCCGAAAGTACGATGACGGTATTCTCGTAAAGGCCCGCTTTTTTCAAATAGGCAATCAGCCTGCCAAAGTTATCGTCCAGCCCGCTGACGGCGGCATAATACTGCCGGGTGGCCAGGGATAGCGCCGCGGGGGTGTAGGGCACTGCCTCGCCGGTGTGATGATGGATATTTTCAAAGGAAACATTTTCTTTGAGCGGAACGTCCGGGTACTCGTCCAAATACCGCTGCGGCACTTGGTCGTAGGGGCTGTGGGGCGGGTTCCAGGAAAGATACAGTGCAAACGGCGTATCTTTTTTGCGCATCGCATCCAGGTATTCTATGGTTTTATCGGTTTCATGCTCGACAGACCATTTGCCGGGGCAAAGCATCTCGGGGGTATCCTGCCAGTAGTGCGGGTTTAAATGCACATCGTAGGTGCCGTAGGAATACCAATAGTCAAATCCATGGCGGCGTGGGCCCGGCGGGGTGAAGGCGTCCCAATCCCTTGCACCGGAAGGTGGCGCGGGGCAGTGGTTCTGCTCGGGTTCATCGAGGTGCCACTTGCCAATGTAGGCGGTTTGGTAGCCCGCCTGGCCCAACACCTGGCCAATGCCAACCTCGTCGTCCTGCAAGCGGAGGGGCAAGCCGGTTTTACAGTTTGTGAAAAAACCCATCGATAGCGGGTATTTGCCCGTCATCAGGCTGGCGCGGTGGGGCGAGCATACCGGGAAGGTGCTAAACGCATGGTCACAACGGGTGGCATCCGCGCAAAAAGCATCCATGTTGGGGGTATGCACCGGGTCTTCACCCGTAGCCCCCAGCGCCCCGGCCCGCCACTGATCGGCAAACACAAAAAGCAGGTTCATTTTTTCCGTTTTTTCAGCCATCAAAAATCACCTCCGCGCAGCGGTCAGCCTCCTGTGCCAGCTTTTCCTCATTCAGTTGCAAGCCAAAGCCATCCGCAAGCTGCACGGTGATGGGGTTTACGCGGCTATCTGTGGCAATTTTTTCGACACAGCGGTAATAAAAATCTGATTCATTTCGCTTCTCGGTGGCTTCCACCCAGCGCGCCCCCAGCCCCCAGGCTACCTGCTGCCAAATGGAGGCCGACGGCCCCACCAGGCTATCATCCCCAATCATCAGCCCCGCGCCAAGCTCGCGGATACGGCCCGCCAGCACCACCGCATCCAGGATGGAACCGGCGGAATCGGGGTGAATGTTATAAATTTCGCCCATGCCCTGGCAGATGCTTTCCACCGCATGGCGGGAGGGACGCAGCGGGTAATCGGGAATCAGCGATAGTGGTTTCACCGCGCTTTGTAGCGCCACCCACTCGGGCATTGCCAAAAAGGCGGGGTCCTCGCAGGCATCCAGGCCCGCGGCCCACAGGTTTTTAAGGGCTTGCTCAATTTGCGGCAGGGGCACCTCTGCCCCCTCGGGGCGGTAGCCGCAGTTCACATCGCCAATCAGGTAGGTAGTTTCCCGCGGGCAGCACTGGCGCACGGCAGCAATTACCCTGCAATCCAGCTCGTTTTTACCAAACAGCTTGACCTTGATGTAGGCAGCCTTGCCGTTGGCCTGTGCCCAGGCAGCGCTTTGCGCCACCTCCTCAATATTATCGCTGAGGATAACGTGAACGCCACACACCGGGCTCCCTTTCGTTAGGCCCAGCAGATGGTTGGCCGGTTGGCCAACCTGCTTGCCGCACAAATCGAGTAGGGCCATCTCCAGCATTTCCACCAATTGCTCCTGCCAGATACCCTGCCGGCTGCGAACGGCCAGCAGGGCCTGGCCCATCTCCAGCCCAACCACGCTTTCGGCGGCGGCACGCCAGGGTTCCAGCGAAGCCTGGGGCATATTGACCGATAGAATACTCTCGGCAAAGCCTTGCTTGCCCGCCCCGTGTATGGCCACGATAACGTGCTGGCGGCTTGTCCAGGTGCCAAAGCTAAAATGCTTTTCTGCCCATACATTGGTGAGGTAAAAGCGAATTGCCGTTATTTTACCCTCGATGGGTACCAGGCGCGCCAAAATTTGCTGCCGCTTTTGCGCATAGGGGGTTTCTGCTTGAATCACAGCAATGTCATCCTTTCACACCGCCGGTTAAACCGCCGACGATTTTTTTACTCAAGAACACATACAGAATAAAGGTGGGCAGGAACACAATGATAACCGAGGCAAACAGGCCGCTCCAATCGCCGCTGTACTGCATACCGTTGATCATCGAGAAGAGCCCCAGCGCCACGGGGCGCAGGCTGTCCGAGTTGACGAAAAGCAGCGAGAGGAAGTATTCGTTCCAGATGTTGATAAAGTTAAAAATGGTTACGGTGACAACACCGCCCTCCACCATGGGGAACACAATTTTCCAGAAGGCCTTGATGGGGTGGCAACCGTCAATGGCGGCGGCTTCCTCGTAAGAGCGAGAGATATTCTCGAAGTAGGCCATCAAAAAGATGGTGGTATACGGGATTTTGGTTGCCACAAACAGAACAATCAGCACAATGCGGTTGGACATTTCATACCGCAGCAAGCCCATGCGGGCAATAATCATGTACAGCGGGATGATGACCATGATGACCGGCACGCCCGTGGTGGCCGCCAGCAGTGTTTTGATCAGCTTGCCCCCCGGGAAGTGGAACCGCTGCAGCGCATAGGAATAGGGCGCACAAATTAAAATGAGTAGCACGCAGGAAACCACCGCGTAAAGCAGCGAGTTGACAAAGAATACCGAAACATTGGAGGATACCCAGGCGCGGGTATAGTTTTCCGGGTGGATCCCCTCCGCAAAGGCGAATACGTTCCCTTTAAAAATTGCCCCCGTGGTGGAAAGGCTGGCCGCAATTACCCAGGTGAGTACCACCGTGGTAAAGCCAACCCAGGTAACCAGCAGCACGTAGCCGGGCAGCAATTTCAGTTGCTGGTTCATGCTGTAGCGAGAAATTGTTTTTGGTGTTTTTACCTTTTCCATGAGGTGCCCTCCGTTAAAATTCAAGGTCGTCGTCTTTGATGCAGCGATTGACCAGCGTAAAGATAATTACGATAAACAGGCAGAGCATAACGCCAATGGCGGCCGCGCTGCCGGCATCCCGGCTGATTTTATCTACGTTCTCGGCACCGAACAGTTTATCGTACATATAAATCATGGGCACAACGGTGGTGGTATCTGCAGAGATGGGGGAAAACAGCTTTGACCAGATAAAGAAGCCCGAAACGCTGATGGACCACATGATGATGTTGGTGCGCAGAATGCCCTTGAGCAGCGGAAAGGTGATGAACAAAAACTGCTCTACCTTGCTGGCACCATCAATGCTGGCAGCCTCGTAGTAATCGGGGCTAATGCGCTCAATACCGCTGACCCAAATCAGCATAAAGTGGCCAATCATACCAAAGCAGTACGATAACAGCAGCGCCCAAAATTTGTGGCCTGCATCCAACCACTGGATGTTGGCGAGAAAATCGAGGTGCAGGGCGCGAAACAGGTTGGTAAAAAGCCCGTAGGAGGAATTGAATACATATTGAATCCACATGGTGGCCATGGCCACCGCGCTGATTACGTTGGGCAGGTAGATGGCCGCCTGGAAAAACCCCTTGCCGTGGATGCCGCTTTTGAGGACGACCGCCATAATGAGCGAGATACCCAGCGTAATGATGCCACCGATAAAGAAGATTTTGAACAGATTGACCCAAGATTGCCGGTACAGCCCGTTCCCCAATAAATCTATGTAGTTTTTTATCCCATTGAAATGCCATTTCCCCATGGAATCGGTAATTTCCTGAATGGAGAAAAAGCTCATGATGATGGTGCGGATAATGGGGTAGATAAAGGTTGCCAAAAACAACAGGGTGCTGGGAACCACAAATGCAAGGATCATGCTACGATTTCTTTTCATGAACATTCCCTTCCTTAAGTGTGGCGGGCGGATTTTTCCGCCCGCCACAGTTCTTGCCGTTTAGCCCTTGGCGGCCGCCAGCATATTGGTTACAAACTCGTCTGCCGTACAGCTACCGGCATACAGCTTCATCAGGTTCTCTTTGAGGGCAGGGGTAATGTTGGGGTTGTTCTCCAACCCGCCGGAGGTAGCAAAAATTTCGTTGCAGTTATCCATGAAGGGTTTTGCCTCGGCAAGCTGATCCGGCCACTCGGTGTTGTTCACATCGGCGGGGATGCCCAGGGTATCCTCGGCCAGCTTTGCGTCCCATTTGCCACGGGTCAGCTTTTCAATCAGGGCAAAAGCGGCCGTGGGGTTGGCGCATTTGTTGGTGACGGCAAAGCTCTGCATCCCGATCACCATCGCCTTTTGGTCGTTGATGCCGCCCTCCACCTGCGGGTACCCAAAGAAGCCCCACTGGAAATCCGGCCCGGTAATATTTTTGGTTTCGTTTACAACATAGGTACCCACGCAGTACATGGCCACATTGCCTATGGCAAACTCGGTGTTCTGGCCGGTGGGCCAAACATTGGAGCCAACCTGGGTGGAGAAATAGCCCTTGGATGCCAGTTCCTCAAAGGCCTTGGCCGTAGCCAATACCTCGGGGCGGTCCCACTGGCCTTCATCCACTACCTTTTTCACTTCATCCGAGCCAATCATGCGGGCCAGGTGCATACCAAACGCCTGCATGGCATAGGCATCATCGGTGGTAAGGGGGGTGATGCCGGCATCCTTCAGCTTTTGGCAAGCATCCAGGAAGTCTTGCCAGGTATCCGGCGCTTTGGTGATGCCCGCCTTCTCAAACAGGCCCTTGTTGTACAGGTAGGCGTTCGCTTTCATCTGGTAAGGAATCTCGTGGAGCTTGCCATCCTCGTAGTAGCTGCGGGCAAGCTCCATCAAAACGGGGTTGGTATCCTTCTCGTAGTCGGCGGCGGCCACCACATCCTCCAAGCTGACAATGCGCTCGCCGTAGTTGCTTTTGTTGCTCATGCCGTCAAACAAATCCACCTGCTGGTCGGCATCCAGGGCGGGGATTAGCCCCTCCTTAATCCCCTTGCGGCCTTTGAACTGTAGGTCTACCACCGCGCCCGTTTCCTGCATAAACTCCTCTACCGCGGCGGTAATCACCACGCCCTGGGGCTCGGTGGCTTCCCAGTTGGACCAATACACCAACTTGGTGCCCGCAAACTCGCCGCTGCCAGCGGGTGCGGTATCCGCGGTGCTTACCGTGCTGCTGCCCGATGCCGCACCGGTAGCGCCGCTGCTGGCCGCGCCACCGCAGCCCGCCAGCAGTGCTGCTGCCATAACCCCACAAAGTGCAGCGCTGCCAAACTGTTTCCATGTCTTTTTCATCGTACAATTTCCTCCTAATAAAAGTTGTTATATTTTTTGAAGATTCACCGAAGATTCGTAGAATCTCAAATTGCTTTTCAGCACAATATCGATGGAGCAATCCACCCGCGACGGC
>JAQUSS010000138.1 GCA_028710135.1 Gemmiger sp.
TTTCCAGATGGAGCTCGCCCATGCCGGCAATAATCGTCTGGCCCGTTTCATCATCAGTCCAGGTACGGAAGGTGGGGTCTTCCTCCGCCAGCTTGGAGAGGGCAATGCCCATCTTCTCGGAGCCAGCCTTGGTTTTGGGCTCAATTGCAACACGGATAACGGGCTCGGGGAAGTTCATACTCTCCAAAATAATCGGAGATTTCTCATCGCAGAGCGTGTCACCGGTGGTGGTGTTCTTGAGGCCTACAGCCGCCGCAATATCGCCCGCGTAAACGGTATCGATATCTTTACGGTTGTTTGCGTGCATTTGCAGGATACGGCCAATGCGCTCGTTGTTATCTTTCACCGAGTTGTAGACGGTGGTGCCGGCATCCAGCTTGCCCGAGTAAACACGGAAGAAGCAGAGCTTGCCCACATACGGGTCGGTCATGATTTTGAACGCAAGGGCGGAGAAGGGCGCGTCGTCCGTGCTGGGGCGATGCTCTTCCTCCCCGGTATCGGGGTTGGTGCCACGGATATCCTCAACGTCGGTCGGGGCGGGCATAAAGTCCACAATGGCATCCAAAAGCTTTTGAACACCCTTGTTGCGGTAGGAAGACCCACAAACCACGGGAACAATCTCGTTGGTCAGGGTTGCTTTACGGAGGCCCGATTTGATTTCTTCCTTGGTGAGCTCTTCGCCCTCCAAGTATTTCATCATCAGGTTTTCGTCCGTTTCCGCCACGGCCTCAATCAATTTGTCGCGGTATTCCTGCGCCTGGGCCTTCATGTCCTCGGGAATCTCTTCCACCCGAACATCGTTGCCCATATCGTCGTAGTAGACATCCGCGTCCATATCAATCAGGTCAATGATGCCCCGGAAGGTATCCTCCTGGCCGATAGGAAGCTGGATGGGCACACCGTTGGCGTGCAGGCGCTCGTGCAGCATCTGCACGCAGCGGAAAAAGTTGGCACCCATGGTATCCATCTTGTTGACGTAAACCATGCGGGGCACTTTGTATTCATCGGCCTGGCGCCACACCGTTTCAGACTGGGGCTCAACGCCGCCCTTTGCGGCCAGAACGGTTACAGAACCGTCCAAAACGCGCAGAGAGCGCTGAACTTCAACCGTGAAATCAACGTGGCCAGGGGTATCGATGATGTTGATGCGGTGGCGGTTCTTTTTGAACGCAACCGGATCATGTTGGGTTTCGGTATGGCTCCAATAACAGGTGGTAGCAGCGGAGGTGATTGTGATACCACGCTCCTGCTCCTGCGCCATCCAGTCCATCGTAGCAGCGCCGTCATGCACTTCACCAATTTTGTGGTTGATGCCGGTGTAGTACAAAATGCGCTCGGTGGTGGTGGTTTTACCTGCATCGATGTGCGCCATGATACCGATGTTTCGGGTCATTTGCAGGGATACATCTCTCGGCGTTGCCATGGCTTAACCTCCTAAGCAGACGATCAATAACGGTAATGGGCGAATGCCTTGTTGGCTTCGGCCATCTTGTGCGTGTCTTCACGCTTCTTGACCGAGTTGCCGGTGTTATTGGTCGCATCAACGATCTCGGCGGCCAAACGGGCAGACATGGTCTTTTCGCCGCGGTTACGGCTATACATGGTCAACCAGCGCAGGCCAAGGGTCTCGCGGCGGGCGGGGCTAACCTCCAGGGGAACCTGGTAGGTAGAGCCGCCAACACGACGGGCCTTAACTTCGAGGCTGGGCATGATGTTCTCCATTGCTTTTTCGAACATCTCCAGGGGATCATTGCCAGTCTTTTCCTTTACGGCGTCAAATGCGTCGTAAACAATTTTCTGAGCAACGCCCTTTTTGCCATCCAGCATGATTGAGTTAATCAAGCGGGTGACAATCTTGGAATTATAAATTGGATCTGCCAGAACGTCGCGTTTTGCGATATTACCTCTTCTGGGCATCTTTCTTCCCTCCTTCACAGAATGATATCATCGGTACTCGAAAGTATGAAAACTCCCGTAAGGCCACAAAGAGGTATGTTCGGCATACCTTTTATGGCGAAAAGATGTTTCCTTACTTCTTGGCACCGGCCTTAGGACGCTTTGCGCCGTATTTGCTGCGGGCCTGGTTACGGCCTGCAACGCCCTGGGTATCCAAGGTACCACGAATAATATGGTAACGGACACCGGGCAAATCCTTGACACGACCGCCGCGGATCAACACAACGCTATGCTCTTGCAGGTTATGGCCGATACCAGGAATGTAAGAGGTGACCTCAATACCATTCGTGAGTTTAACACGGGCAACTTTACGCAGAGCAGAGTTCGGCTTTTTGGGGGTCATGGTACGAACAGCGGTGCAAACCCCACGCTTCTGGGGGCTTTGCAGATCGGTGTAGGCCTTCTTCTGGGAGTTGTAGCTCTTGAGAAGGGCAGGCGCCGCGCTTTTCTTAACACTAACCTCACGGCCTTTGCGTACGAGCTGGTTAAAAGTAGGCATTTCTTTTCTCCTTTCTTGATTGGTTCGCTGCGGCGTTTCGTGGGATATTTGCACCAAAAACAGCGCAAAATCCCCGTAAACTGCAGCATCAATAATTCTACTGGATTCCGGGCCGCTTGTCAAGAGTTTTCACAAAAAGCATCCAAAAAAATCGTACAAAACAGAAAATTTTATTCTGCAATCCGGCTTTTCGCTGAAATTTCGCGGTAAACCTGCTCGGCCTCATCCAAAATGCGCTCAAATTTTTGTAGGGCGGCCTCCACGGGGGCCGGTGTTGCCAGGTCAACCCCCGCGTGCTTCAGCTCCTCCAGCGGGTAGGCGCTGCCCCCCATCGAGAGAAATTCGAGGTATTTTTTGACGGCCGGTGCCCCGTTTGCCAAAATCCCCTCCGAGAGCGCCACGGCGGTAGAGTAGCCGGTGGCGTATTTGTACACATAGAAGGGGCGGTAGAAATGCGGTATCCTCGCCCACTCATATTGCACAGCATCGTCCCACGCCAGGGCCGGGCCGAAATAATCGGCCACAAGGCCCTTGTAAAGCGCATTGAGGGCGGCAGGGCTTAACGCCTCCCCCCGCTGGGCCATCGCGTGGGCATCCCGCTCAAACTCAGCAAACATGGTTTGGCGGTAGACCGTCCCCTTGAAATTTTCAAGGTATTGGTTGAGGAGATAGAGCCGCATTTCGGGCGTGATATCCCCTTTTAAAAGCTGCTCAATCATCAAATTTTCGTTGACGGTGGAGGCTACCTCGGCCACAAACAGGGTATAATCGGCATACTGTGGGGGCTGGGTGCGGTTGGAGGCCGCCGTGTGCATCGAGTGCCCCATCTCGTGGGCAATGGTGGAAACCGCATCGAGCGTCCCGGTGAAGTTCGTCAGGATATAGGGGCGGGAATCGTAGGTGCCGGAGGAATAGGCCCCGCCGCTTTTGCCCTTGTTGGGGTAAACATCCAGCCAGCGCTGGGCAAAGGCCTCTTTTACCTGGGCCTGGTAGCCCTCACCCAAGGGTGCCACGGCATCCAGCACCATCTGCTGGGCCTCGGGGTAGGTGTAGTGAATTTCAAGGTTTGGCACCAGGGGGGCGTAAAGGTCGTAGTAATGCAGCGCATCCAGGCCCAAAATTTCTTTGCGGAGCGCGGCGTAGCGGTGCATGGCGGGCAGGTGCGCCCGCACGGTGGCAACCAGGTTATCGTACACCGTTTCGGGGATGTTCTCCCCCGCCATCGACATGGCGCGGGAGGAGGGGTAGTGCCGGGCCTGGCTCTCGAACAGCGCGGCCTTGACTGCCCCCGCGTAGGCTGCCGCAAAGGTATTGCTGTGCTGGCGGTAGCCCTCGTAAAAGCTGTGGAAGGCGTTTTTGCGCAGGGTACGGTCGGTGGAGGATTGCAGCACGATGTAGCCCGACCCTGTGACGGGTACGCGCTCCCCCGCTTGGTTTTCGGCATCGGCAAACACCATATCGGCATCCTGCAAATTGTCGGCAATCTCGCTGGGGGCGGCGGCTACCTCCCCCATGGCGGCCAGCAGCTTTTCCTCGGGGGCCGAGAGGGTGTGGGCCTTGCGGCGCAGCAAATCGCTTAACGCAAAGTGATAATCGGCCAGGGCGGCATCCTCCACAATGGCGGCCAGCTTTTCCGCCGGCAGGGCCAAAATTTCCGGCTGGGCAAAGGAGAGTACCGCCCCCGCCCGAACATATTTGGCCGATACCCGGGCAAACATACTTTGGGCGGCATCGGCGCGGGTATCCTCGCTCCGGCGCAGGCTGGCGTAGCAATACAGGTTGGAAAGGCGGCGAAGGAGCGCGGTTTCCGCCGCCAGGTAGGCGTGGATGGCCTGCGCGGTGGAAAGGGTGCCCGCAAAGGCGGGCAGCGCATCGATATCCGCATCCACCCCGGCAAAATCTGCCTCCCAGGCAGCATCACTGGGGTAAAGCGGGGTTAAATCCCACTGGTATTGCGGGTCAATCTCCCCGCGCTCGGGCACAATTTTATTTTCTTGCTGCATAACAGTTCCTTCTTTCTTATTCACGTTGGGTGGCGCGGGCGGGGTTGGTGCGCGAAAACATTGGCCCTTCCTCCCCGTTGCCATCCCGCACAAAGCCGCATTTTGCAAGCACCCGCTGGGAGGTTGCATTGCCAGGCTCGGTTTGGGCCAGCACCTGGGCAACCCCCGGCTGCTGCCAGCACCAGTTTACCAGTGCCTGTACCGCCTCGGTAGCGTAGCCGTTGCCCTGGTAGGGCAGGTCAATGCCATAGCCAAGCTCCACCCGGCCTGCCGCATCGGGTGGGCCCTTAAAGCCTATCCCCCCGATGGTAACGAGGCCATCCCGCAGGGCAACCTGCCACTCTGCGCCCCATTCTTCCCTGCCGGGGAGGGCACGCATGGCGGCCAACATCTCGGCGTAGGCCTGGCGCATTTCGGGGTCGGCCTCGGCGGCCATCACCCCTTCCATCTCGCCAAGGGTGTAGGGGCGTAGGGTAAGGCGGGCCGATTCCACCGTCAGCCTTGGCTGGTTTTGTGCCGGTAATATAGATTTTTCGTTCGCTTCTGCTTTTGGCAAAGGATACTCCTATTCTTGTCAAGTAAAATAACGCCAATCCGTTTATTTTCCGCAATACATCTGCCGGGTTGGCACAGGCTTTGGTGGCAGGGGTACGGCGCGGCGCGGCGTTTTGGATGCCCCGCCCCTCTACTTTGCCACCACTTTGCCACCACAAAAGCACCCGCCAACGGTGTGTTGACGGGTGCCCTTCAAAAGTTAATGGTCGTAGGCAGCCTCTGCTGCGTCGCGCACTTCCTCAGCGCGGGCCAGCTCGTTTTCCACCTCGGGCAGGCCGGTGCCTGCGGGAATCAGTTTACCGATGATGACGTTCTCCTTGAGGCCAGAAAGCGGATCGATCTTGCCCTTGATGGCAGCCTCGGTCAATACGCGGGTGGGCTCCTGGAAGGACGCAGCCGACAGGAAGCTATCGGTGGCCAAGCTAGACTTGGTAATGCCCAGCAGCACTTGGCTGGTTTCAATCAGGTGGAGGTCGCTCTCCCCTGCATCGATGCGAGCCTGCAACTCCTCGTTGGCAATCATGACATCGCGGCGATCAACCACGCTGCCGGGGATAAACTCGCTGGAGCCGCCATTTTCGATGCGAACCTTACGCATCATCTGGCGCACGATAACCTCAATATGCTTATCGTTGATTTCCACGCCCTGCAAGCGGTAGACCTTTTGCACCTCACTAATCAGGTAATCCTGGGTGGGTACGCGGCCCTTAACGGCCAAAATATCCTGCGGGTAGGCGTGGCCCTCGGTAATCAACGCGCCCTTTTCCAGAACATCGCCCTCTGCCACCTTGACACGCTGGCCAAAGGGGATGATGTAGCTCTTGGTGAGGGGTGCGCCGTTCTCGTCGGTACCGTTTACCTCCACATGGCGGGTCTTTTTGGTATCGTCAATGTGGACAAGGCCCTCAATTTCGGTCATGATGGCCATCGCCTTGGGGCGGCGGCTCTCAAACAGTTCCTCAACGCGGGGCAAGCCCTGGGTAATATCTTCGGCCGATGCGATACCGCCGGTATGGAAGGTACGCATGGTAAGCTGGGTGCCGGGTTC
>JAQUSS010000139.1 GCA_028710135.1 Gemmiger sp.
CGGCAAGAGCAGGGCCTTGCCCTACAGTGCGGGGGAAACCCCGGCGCAACCCTCCCCTGCCCGCCGCAACCCAAATTTACCGCCGTAGGGCAAGGGCTCTGCTCTTGCCGAACTGTGCCTGGCCTGGGCCTACTGGGATACTTGCGCCCGGCCTGCGGCCAATGGTAACGGCAAACGGCCCCCCCAAAAAAAAGCCGAACCGCGAGTCCCCCGGGGGGGCGGGCGGGTTAAGAGAATGTACCGGCACCGCAAACCCCGACCGGCAAGAGCAGAGCCCTTGCCCTACAGTGCGGGGGAAACACCGGCGTAACCCCCACCTGCCTGCCGCAACCTAAATTTACCGCCGTAGGGCAAGGGCTCTGCTCTTGCCGAACTGTGCCTGGCCTGGGCCTACTGGGATACTTGCGCCCGGCCTGCGGCCAATGGTAAAGGCAACGGCCCCCCAAAAAAATGCCGAACTACAAAAAAAGCGGAGCGCCGGGTGGGCGCTCCGATTTTTTATGGTTCGGGAGATTGGATGTTGGATGAGAGCGGGATTGGCAGGGGGGCTATCCCTTTGTGTGCCACTCGAAAAAGCACGCAGAACCGATGCTTTGGCAGGAGGGCCGCCCCTGCGTGCATTCGCGTATATCGTTATTGCTCTTGCATTTTATGCAACACGATATAATACCCTTGTGTGCGCAGATGCCTTCGCGTCAGTTCCGCCTCATAGACGTCTTTGCCAAGTTTTACGGTAATCGGTTTTTCTTTGCTCAAAAATATGAAAGGAATCTTGTTGCTCAACGCATATTTTTCGATTGCGACGCATTGAATCAGCGCATTGGGATAAACAAATTTTTTATCTTCCGGGTAGCTGTTCTCGTCATCTAATTCAACAAAGCGGAGCGTTGAAGCAAAAAGTTTTTTTATTGCTCTCTTCACGGCGTTTAAAGGATTCATAGGGCCGCCTCCAAGTATATGTAAATTGAGAGATTTGTTGCAAAGTAAATTACGATATTAGTGTATCACTGGATGCCTGGCGTTTCAATAGAAAGTGGTAGAATTGTTCCATCGTTTTGATTGTTTACCGGCAGTTTGCCAAGGGGGGGTATCTGAACCCCTAGGTTCAAAAAGCATCATCATATCATCATAATGTACCGGCACCACAAACCCCGACCGGCAAGAGCAGAGCCCTTGCCCTACAGTGCGGGGGAAACACCGGCGCAACCCTCACCTGCCCGCCGCAACCTAAATTTACCGCCGTAGGGCAAGGGCTCTGCTCTTGCCGAACCTTGCATTGCCGGTGCCTACCGGGATACTTGCGCCCGGCCTGCGGCCAATGGTAACGGCAAACGGCCCCCCCAAAAAAAGCCGAACCGCGAGTCCCCCGGGGGGGCGGGCGGGTTAAGAGAATGTACCGGCCACGCAAACCCCGGCCGGCAAGAGCAGAGCCCTTGCCCTACCGTGCGGGGGGAAAAAAACGGCGCAACCCCCAAATGCAAAAAGGCACCGCCTACTTTGGGCGGTGCCTTGCTGTTTTTGGGCTATTTTGGGGCTGCTTATTCGCCAAATACCTTCACGTAATCGGCCTTGAACTTTTCAATGCCTTGGTCGGTCAGGGGGTGTTTGGTCATTTGGGCAATCACGCTGTAGGGTACGGTGGCAATATCGGCACCGGCCAGCGCGCAATCCGTCACATGGATGGGGTTGCGCACACTGGCGGCAATGATTTCGGTGGTAATCTCGGGGTAGTTGAGGAAGATATCCCGGATGGTTTGAATCAGTTCAATGCCCGGCTGAGAGATATCGTCCAAGCGGCCCAGGAAGGGGCTAACGTAGGTTGCGCCCGCGCGGGCCGCCAGTAGCGCCTGGTTGGCCGAAAAAATCAGGGTGCAGTTGGTGGGGATGCCCTTGGCCGTAAGTGCCTTGATGGCCTTCAGCCCCTCGATGGTCATCGGGATTTTTACCACCATATGCTTAGGGTCGAGCGCGTAGATGGCCTCGCCCTCCTTCACCATCGTTTCGGCATCGGTGGTGGTGGCCTTTACCTCGCCCGAGATGGGGCCATCCACAAAGCTGGCAATCTCGGCCAGGGTTTCGGCATAATCGCGGCCTTCCTTGGCAATCAGGCTGGGGTTGGTGGTAACGCCGGCAATCACGCCCATGTCGTTGGCCTTGCGAATTTCTGCTACGTTGGCGGTATCAATAAAAAATTTCATAGAGGCGGCTCCTTTTTTCGTGCTGTACGTTTGTTGCACGTACAACTTGTATGCAGCTTGTACAGGGTGCGCGGTTCGATTTACTTAACTTGTACATACAATATACCCCACTTACCGCCGGGAATCAATTGGCAGAACCTCCCAAATTGTCCGGCATAGTTTTGGCAAATCTGTGCGGTATGTCTGTGCCGCATGGCGGCGGGGGGCGCAAAGCGCCCGGCCCGTGGGGCCGGGGCGGGGCCTAGGTGCTCTCTTTTTCCACAAGCTGCCAGGGCAGCACCGCAGATTTTTGCGCCGTGCCCTGAATCAGGCCCAGCAGCTTTTCGGCGGCAAGGCGGCCCTCAGTGGCTTTATCCTGCACAAAGCTGGTGATGCGGGGGGTAACCATATCGCCAAAGGTGCTGTTATCAAAGCCGACCACCGCCATCTCGGTGGGGATCAGCCGGCCTTTGGCGGCCAGGGCGCGCTGCACCTTGACGGCAATTTCATCGTTATAGCAAATCACCGCGGTGTTGCCCGCCAGCACCCGGTCAAGGTCGCTTTTTAACAGGGCATCGCAGGTTTCGGTGGTGTACCACAGCACCGAATCATCGGCCATGCCAATGCCGGCGGCGCCCAAGGCTTCCAGGTAGCCCGCATACCGGCGGTGGCCCTGGATGTCGTCACTTTTAAAAATCCCCGCAATTTTGGTGTGGCCCTTTTGCAGCAGGTACTCGGCAGCCTGGCGGCCGCCGCCACGGTCATCCGCCACCACATACAGGGGTGGTTTATACTCGGGGTAGTAGCCGTTGATAAACACAATGGGCACCCCCAGCCGCTCCAACCGGCGGTAAAGCTCGGCGTTGGGGTTGGGCAGGGCGGTTTTTGTGCCCTCCACAATCACGCCATCCAGCGGGTGGCCCAGCAGATTGGTAAGGATTGCCCGCTCGTTATCCACTCGGTTGTGGGTGGCCGAAAGGGTGGGGATGTAGCCGTTTTGGGTCAAAACTTCCTCCATGCCCCGCAAAAGCTCGGGGAAAATATATTCCCCAATATAGGTGGTGATGATGGCGACATAGTGGGTGGGCAACCGCCGCGCGGCGGCACCCAGCACCACCGAGCCACTGCCCTGCCGCCGCTGGATGCGGCCCTCCTGCTCCAGCAGGGCCAGCGCCTGGCGCACGGTTTGGCGGCTTAAGCCGCAGCGGGCCACCAGCTCGTTTTCAGAGGGGAGCTTTTCCCCGGCGGGGTAGCGCCCCTCCGCAATGCCGGTGCGCAGCTGCTCGGCCAGGGCCTGGTATTTCAGCATGGGTGGCCTCCTTGTACAAGTGTTGTTTGCAATTTGGTACCATCATACCATACAAGTTTGGCGTTTTCAACTAAAGTTGTATTTTTTGGAGGCGCTTAAAGCAGCTGCTCCTGCATGGCGGCCATCAGCGGGGGTATCAACTGTTTTTTGCGGCTCACCACGCCCGGCAACACGGTTTTGCCGCTGGTGCCGGTGGTGGTTACCCCAAAGGCCCGCTGCACAATTTTTTCGGCGCCGGGGCCACAATACATTAAATCGGTGCTTTCGGCCTGTACATCGGTAAACATATAAAATACCAAGGGGATACCCTCCTGCCCGGCGGCCTGTTGCAGGTAGGGGCCTACCAGGGCCTCGGCGGCGGCGCGGGTGCGGGCGGTCATGTAGCTGCTTTGGCCCACCCCAAACTTGGCATCCCCACGGCTGAACACCTTAAAATCCGATAGGAAAACCTCCTCGGCGGTTTTGCCGGTCAAATCGCCGCCGGCCTCAAACATCTGCTCGGCGTAGGTGGGGATATCCACCTCGGCTAGCCGCGCCAGGGCCTGGGCTGCCTGTTGGTCCTGCGGGGTGGAGGTGGGGGAGCGGAACATTAGGGTATCCGACAAAATGGCCGAGAGCAGCAGCCCCGCAATGTGGCGGGGGATATCCACCTCGTTTTCAAGATACATCTGGAAAATGATGGTGGCGGTGCAGCCCACCGGCACATTGCGGAAGTAAACCGGGCCATCGGTTTCCAGGGTACCGATGCGGTGATGGTCAATAATTTCCAGCACATCGGCCTGGGCCAAGCCATCCACCGCCTGGGTTTTTTCGTTATGGTCCACCAAAATAATCTGCTTGCGGTGCAGGTTTAGCAGGTTCCGGCGGGATACCACGCCGCAGTATTTGCCGGCTTCATCCAAAATCGGGAAGTAGCGGTGGCGCACGCTGGCCATCACCCGGCGCGCATCCTCGGTGGGGGTGTTCACGCTGAATTTTAACAGGCCCTGCGTGCGCATAAAATGCCGCACCGGCGCGGCCTGGCTTACTAAGCGGGCCGCCGCGTAGGTATCGTAGGGGGTGGTTATCACACAGCAGCCCTTTTCGGCCGCGCGGGCCGCAATGGTGCGCGGCAGGGCCGAGCCCCCGCATACCACAATGCAGCCTGCGCCGCACTCAATGGCGCAAATTTGGTTTTCGTACCGGTTCGATACCAGCACCAAGTCCCCACGGTGCAGGTATTCCTCCATTTGGTCGGGGCTGGCCGCACCAATATAAATGGCACCGCACTCCACCCGGGCCTCCGGGTCGCCCACGGCCATCTGCCCCTCCAGGGTGGCAAGGATGTTTAGGTAGGAGGTGTGGGCCGCGGCCAGCACCCCGGTATCAAACAAATCCATATTGGCGGTGGCAATATCTTTTACGGTGATAATGCCCAGCAATTCGTCGGCGTCATCGGTAACGCAAAGGGTATCAATCTCGGCATCCCGCATCATGGCCCAGGCGGCCTTCACGCTCATCTCGGCATCAATGCCGGGCTGGCGGCGGATGTCAATATCCTTCATCTGGGGGCTTACATCGGTGCAAAGGCGGGGCGGCTCCACCCCAAAATAGTGCAGCACAAATTCGGTTTCGCGGCTGATATGCCCTGCGCGGCGGGCCTCACAGTGCATCTCGCTGGCCTGGTTTTTTAGGTAGGCGTAGGCGATGGCCGAGCAGATTGAATCGGTGTCGGGGTTAATATGGCCAATAACGTTGACCTTGCGCGGCGTTTTTCCCTGTGGCATGGCAATTCCCTCCCGTGTTCTTCCCATTATCATAGAATTTGGTTTTGTTTTTTTAATTTTTAATAGTTGGTATTATAGCATAAATTTCGGTAAATTTATGCTATAATTGCCCACGCCGAGCCGGCCACCGGGCCGGCAATGCCGGAACGGCTGGGCGCTGGGCATAAGCGCTATAATAATCGCGAATGCGATTATTATAGCATAAAGCGGCACGGTTGTGGGGTTTTGGGGCGGGTTGGGGCCGTTTTTTTATAAAAATACGGGCAAAAATACCCGCTAATTTTTGGAAATTGCATTCCAGCTACAGGTTCCGCTTTACAAAGTGTGTGAAAAAGGTTAAAATGAAAACAATAATGACAGCAAAGTTACAGTGCGCTGCACGGTAGCGTTGCAAGCCCATACAAGCCCATAAACGTACCCCCTAAACTCACAATGAAAAGAGGACACATCCATGAAGCGTATCACCCTACGTGCTACCCTGTGCATCCTGGCCGTGATGTCCGCCTGCGTGATGCTGGCTGCCTGCGGCAAAAAAACCGAAACGGACAGTACACCCAGCGTCGTTACCCCCCAAGAGCCTGCCGCCACCCCGGAGCCGACCCTGCCCCCCTACGAGGCCAACGTGCTGACGGGCGAGCCGAAGGGCGAGGGCATGATTTGGGAATAATATTATTATCTTGGTTATATTTTAATTGAATAAGTCGTCGTCGATTAACTTCTTTAATGGCACCGTCCATAGCATCAGAAACAGAATCGGCATAAAGAATAACTTGACCATCA
>JAQUSS010000140.1 GCA_028710135.1 Gemmiger sp.
TGCGCAATAATGTACTTTTGAACAATGCCGGTATGTGCGGCGGCCACTGCCTCCGCGGCTGCCATGGCAGCCTCCACATCGGCAATGCTGCCCCGAAACTTGATGGTTACCAGCAGCGGTACGGGCAGCTTATCCGCGTTTGCCGGTTTGTTTTTGTCAAAGGTTTCTAACCGTACATTGGCCGCCTTGCAGCCCGCATCTGCGGCCAGAAAGGCACATACCAGGCCAAAAACCTCCAAAAGACCGACTGCCTCGCCCATGCCTGCCTGCTCCTCTCGTTCGGGTGTTTCCGATTATTTGTTTAGAATGGCGATCTTCAGCCCAGCCATTGCCAGGTTGGTTTTGTGGCCCTCGTTAATCTCGTCGAGCGGGAAGGTGTGGGTAATCAGCTTATCCATCGGCAGGCCGATTCTTTTGGCACTCTTGAGGAAATCGAAGGTGGTGGCATAATCCCGCAGGGTGTATACCCAGGAGCCAACCAGGGTGATTTCCTTGGCGCAGATATCAAAGTGGGGGTTGATGGTTGCATCCCCGCCATTGATAAAGAAGCCCAGCTCGCACAGGCCGCCGCCGTTGCGGATAAACTTGTAGATGTTGGCATGGGCCACCGGGGAGCCGGTGCACTGGAAGCCAAAATCTGCCGGGTGGCCGCCAAAGCTGGCCTCCACCGCCGCCGCCAGGGCATCCAGGCCCTTATGGTCTTTAAAATTGACGGTTTGGGTTGCGCCAAGCTGCTTGGCAAAATCCAGCCGCTTCTGCTCGCCATCCACCGCGGTGATGTTGGCAACGCCCATAGTGCGCAAAATAGCAATGCAGATTAGCCCGATAGGCCCGCAGCCCTGCACCACCACGCGGCTGTTAAACCGCAGGATTCCGGTGCTTTTGGCACGTTCCACCGCATGAACAAGCACCGCGCAGGGCTCAATCAAAATGCGGCTGTAGAGGTCTAAGTCGCTGACGTTAAAGATGGTGGAGCCGCCCCGGATAAAGATATAATCCGAGAACCAACCGTTGAGGTGGATGTCATCGTCCGGCAGCAGGCCATACACATCGGAACCGCCAATGTTCTGCTTGTTTAGGTCAAACATGGTGATATCCGGGTTATCTTTAAAAATCATGCAGGAAACAACCTTGTCCCCAACGTGCAGGTCTTTGCCGGCGCTATCCTTCTTTACGTTTTTGCCCATCTTGACAATTTCGCCGGTGCCCTCGTGGCCGAGTGCCACCGGGATAAGGCCAAACGGGTCGCGCTTGAACTCGTGGGCATCGGTGCCGCAGATACCGCAGCCCTCCACCTTGACAAGGATGTCGTCATCCCCTACCGGCGGGATGGGAAACTCCTTGATTTCGTAATGCTCCAGCTCGGTAAGCATGGCAACGCGAGCTGTTTTGGGGATGGGCCCTGCGCTGGCCGGGGTTGCGGCAGGTGCGCCGGACATATTTGCCAGCACCTGCTTGACAATCTGCTCAACATTGACAGAATTCATATCCATGTGCTTTTCTCCTTATCGGATGCAGAGGCTTTCGGACATTACACAGCGGCGGCGTTTGGTAAACGTGCTTGCGCTGGTTAAGCCCTCGCCGGTGCGGCTTGCGATGGTAAAGGTGCAGAAACCCTCGCCCCCAAAGCCCAAAGCGGCGTAGGAAGGGGCATTTTTAACAAGGATTGCCGTATCAATTGCCTTGGCATAGCGGGTGATATGGTCGATATTTTTGGAATGGATGTGGGCCGAATGGCGGTTGCCATGCTCCAGCCACACCGCCTGCTCCACCGCATCGTCAAAATCTTTGGCGACGGCGATCCCCAAAATGGGCATCATCAGCTCGGTGGCAATCAGCGGGTTTTCTTTCTTGCCCTTAAAGGTGATGCAGCGGGTGCCCTCGGGGGCGGTTACGCCAATCATCCCCAGCAGGGTTTTGGCATCCCGGCCAACGCATTTGCGGTTCAGCTTGCCGCCGGGGGCTACCGTTTGGGCAAGCTGTGCCTGCTGGGCCTCGTTGATGGCATAGCAGCCTTGCTCGGTCGTCATGTAATACAGCAGCTCATCGGCCACACTCTCCACCGCCACAATCTCTTTTTCAGCGATGCAGGGCAGGTTGTTATCAAACGTGCAGCCATCCACAATATCCTTGGCGGCCTTGTGCAGGTCGGCGGTTTCGTCCACCAGGGCGGGCGGGTTGCCCGCACCGGCACCAATGCCACGCCGCCCCGAGGAAAGCACCGCCGTAACAACGCCGGGGCCGCCGGTGGCCGCAATCAACTGGATGTCCTTGTTTTTCATCATGAGGCCGCTTGCCTCCATGGTGGGCTTGAAGATGCTAACGGCCACGTTATCGGGGCCGCCGGCCTCCAGCGAAGCCTCGTTCACCAAATTGATGGCGAAGTGGGAGGTTTTTACTGCGGCGGGGTGGGGGCAGAACACCACCGTGTTCCCGGCGGCAATCATGCCAATGGCGTTGCAGAGGATGGTTTCGCTGGGGTTGGTGCAGGGGGTAATTGCCCCGATAACCCCAAACGGCCCCATCTCAATTAAGGTTAGGCCCTTATCGCCCGACCATGCCGTGGTGGTGATATCCTCGGTGCCGGGGGTTTTATCCGCCAGCAGTTGATGCTTGAGGATTTTGTGGGGAACGTTCCCCATCCCGGTTTCCTCCACCCCCATGCGGGCCAATTTCTCGGCATTCTCACGGGTTTTGCGGCGGATGTTCGTCAAGATTTTTTCCCGCTGTTCAATCGGCATGGCGCGAACCACGGCATCCGCCTGCTTGGCGGCCGCAATGGCCTCGTTCATATCGGCAAACAGGCCATGCTGCTGGGCAGCAGGGGCTGTTTCCAGCCGGGAAACAACTTCCTGTACGATGCTTTGTACCAAAGCTTCATTCAAAGCCATTTCGCAATCTTCCTCCTTGCTTATTTGCCAAGCTGCTCCAAAACCCGTTTGGTGATTTCGGCAACCAGCTCGGGGGAGGCAGCCGATGGCGTGGAGCTAACGCTGCCCACACCGTTGGGTGCGGTGTGGCAACCGCCGCCACAGTTGTGGCAGTTGCTGCCATCCTTATTCTGGCAAAGGTCGGCAGGGTGCTTGCCCGGCAGGCCCATCTTGCGGCGAATCTCATACAGCTTCTCGATGGTGGCGCGGTCAAATTCCTTGGGGCCGCCCAGCATCTTGGCTTTGTAGAGTAGCTCGGCATAAAATTCAACCGATTCCATCTTGTGGTAGGCCGAGAGCAAATCCACGCTCCAGGTCAGCGCGCCGTGGCTTTCGAGCAGAACGGCATCGTAGTAGGGCAGGAATTTTTCAACATTATCGGGGATCTCCATGGTGGAGGGGGTGCCGTATTCGGCAATGGGCACGCAGCCCAGCGCAATAACCGCCTCGGGCATGATGGGCTGGGTCAGCGGGATGCCGGCAATGGCAAACGCGGTGGCAAAGGTGGGGTGCGCGTGAACAACCGCGCCCACATCCGGCCGCTTGGCATACACACGCATATGCATCTTGATTTCGGAGGAAGGCTTAAAGTTGCCGCTTGCCTGTAGCAAGTTGCCCTGGGCATCCACCTTGCAGATATACTCAGGGGTCATAAAGCCCTTGGATACGCCGGTGGGGGTGCAAAGGAACTCGTTGTCGTTCAGTTTGACCGAGATGTTGCCATCGTTGGCAGCCACCATGTTGCGGTTGTAGATGCGCTTGCCAATCTCACAGATTTGTTTTTTGATTTCGTACTCGTTAACCATTTCTGTTTCCTCCTATGGTGTTTGTGCTGCATTTGTGTGGTTTTGTTGATTCTGAAGCTAGTATATTCCTAAATCCAACAAAAGTCAACACTTGTAGCTTTGTTTTCAGGCAAAAATCCAAATAATTGTGTGGTTTGTTGTGTTCTGGGTTGGGTTTTTGTGCGTATTGCCGTCAGGTGCGGGTCATTTCGCAAATTTCATACCGAAGGGTACCCGCCGCGTAGCTGAGGATGGCATGGAGGGAGGCTTCCACCTCCGACACCGTGCCACTTACAATCAGGGAGCCGTTCTCCCGGCAGTCCAGGTAGCCAAGGGCCACGCCCGATGCTTTGATGGCGATATCCGCCAGGATGATGGCGGTTTCGGCGGGGGTAACCGTCACCACGCCAATGGCGCTGCGGGGCTGGCCCGCCATCCCAATTTTATCGAACAGGATACGGTCGGGGTTGGCAATCAGGTGGGCCAGGGTAATCTGCTTGCCGGGGACAAGCTCCTGTACAATATGCTGTTTAAGCTCCTCAATCCCCATAGCGTCAGCCTCCAATCTGGCAGTGGAGGCGTGTTGCGCGCTCCACAGTTTGCTTTAGCCCTTCCATCTGTTCGGGTTCGGGCGGGCGTATCTCGGTTAAGGTATAGCGGCGGCCAAGCTGGTCGTATTTATCCTGGCCAAGGCGGTGGTAGGGCAACAGGTGAATTTGGGTAACGCCGGGCAGGCTTTCGGCAAAGCGGGCAATGCTTTCCACCTCGGCGGGGGTATCGTTGAAGCCCGGCACCACCGGCACCCGGATGATTAAATCCGTCAGGCCGGAGGCGGCAATTTTTTGGGCGTTTTCCAGCATCAACTCGTTCCCCTTGCCGGTGTAGGCGCGGTGTTTTTCGCTGTTGGTATGCTTGATATCCAGCAGGTAGGTATCCAAGTAGGGCAGGATGGCCGCAATATCCGGCCAGGGGGCACAGCCCATACTTTCCATCGCGGTGGAAATACCCACCTCCTGTGCGGCGCGCAGTAGGTCGCGCGCAAAGGCAGGCTGGCAAAGGCTCTCCCCGCCCGAGAGGGTTAGCCCCCCGGCCGAACGGCGGTAGTAGGCGCGGTCTTTTTCTACCGTTTCCATCACCTCGGCCACCGTTACATCCCGGCCAACCATCACGGTTTTGCCCGCTATCACCCGCGGCTCAATCTCAAACGATTGCGATTCGGGGTTGCAGCACCAGCGGCACCGCAGCACACAGCCCTTTAAAAAGACAATGGTGCGGATGCCGGGGCCGTCGTGTATGGAATAGCGCTGGATATCAAAGATGCGCCCCTGTGTGTTGCGATAATCCATGTTGGCTCCTTATCGAATACGGAAGGCATTCCTTACAGCCCTTGCTCGGTGCGGCGGATAATATCATCTTGCAGCGAGCGGGAAAGGGTGGTGAACAAAGCACTGTAGCCCGCCACCCGAACGACCAGGTGGCTGTATTGCTCGGGGTGCTTTTGCGCATCCAGCAGGGTTTCGCGGCTGACAACGTTGAACTGCATATGCATCCCCTTCTGGTCAAAGAAGGAGCGAATCAGCCCAACGAATTTTACCAGCCCCTGGGTGCCGCTGAGTGCCGATGGGTGGAATTTTTGGTTGAACAGGGTGCCGTTGCTGGCAATGCCATGGTCCAGCTTTGCCACCGAGTTACAGGCGGCCGTGGGGCCGTTCACATCCCGCCCGGCCGAGGGCGAAACACCATCGGCCACCGGCATATGGGCAAGGCGGCCATCGGGCGTTGCGCCCGTTTGGGCCCCCAGCGGCACATTGGCCGATACCGGGTAAAGCCCTGCCTGGAACTGGCCGCCGCGCGGGTTGCGGAATTTTTCAAGCGGGCGGGTGTAGGTGTAGGCAACATCCCGCGCAAACAGGTCCACGGCGGGTAGGTCGTTGCCAAACTTGGGGCAATCCTCAATTTTTTGGTAAATCTTCTCGCACAGGGCCTTATCGGCGGGGGTGGGCACCATGGTAACGATGCCCTGGATAATTTGGGCCAGGGTTTGCTCGGTCACCGGCTTGCCGGCCTTTTGCAGCTCGCGCACAACCTCCCCTGCCGCTTCGGCGGCAGCGTTGGCATCAAAGCCCTTGCCATAGTTAAGGGCTAGTACCTTTTTGAGCTCTGCTAGGGTGAAGGCGTGCTGCTCAAACACCAGGGTTTTGATGGCGTAGAGAGAATCGGCCATGTTGGCGATGCCGAACCCTTGCGGCCCGGTAAAGTTGTAGACGGCCCCAC
>JAQUSS010000141.1 GCA_028710135.1 Gemmiger sp.
CCACCACGGCCTCCTGGTAGCCGTGCAGCATTACGCTGGATTTTAGCCCGCTCAGTTCGTCCCGGTCAATCTGCTCCACAAAGCTGGTAAGCTGGGTGATGGGGCGGGCCACGTTGCGCCCCCACACCACCCACAGCATGATGATAAACAGCAGCACCACCGCCAAAACAAACAGGTAGCCGGTTTGCCAGTTCATAACACGAAAGAGCGAGAGCGGGGCGCGCTGGCAGGCCACAATGCGGAAGCCGGGCAGGGCCTCGATGTTTTGTTCGGTAAAATAGGTTAAGGCGGCGGGGTTTTGCAGGGCGCTATCGAGTTTTTCCTGGGTATCCCCGGGCGAATTTTTCCACAGGACGGTATTTTCGCCATCGATAAAATAAATTTCGATGTTGCCGCCGTAATCGGCGCTTTTTTCGCTGCTGGTAAAGGTGGCAGGCTGCAAAACAAAATAGATGTTGCCAATCCACTGGTTGGTTTTTTGGTAACGGTCGGCAGAGCGTATCTCCTTGCCCAAAATCAAATACCCAATCTCGGCGGAGATGCTTTGGGTGTGCAACAGGTTGCTGACGTGCAGGGTGTTATCGGTCAAATCCATCTCGGTAAGGGGGTAGATATTATCGCCCAGGTTGTAGCGCTGGCCGCTGCTATCGGTAAAAATTACGTTCAAAATCAAATCGTTCATGGCGGTAACATCGCTCAAATTGCGGCTGGCCTCCACATAGTAGGAGAAACGGTCGGCTTCATCCTCGCACAGCAAAAAGCTTTGCAGGGCGCTGTTGTAGCAGGCCAGGCGCACAATTTTATCCAGGCTGGTATAGTTGGTGTTGATGGTGTTGGCAAGCTGGGTGGTCATATTTTCAATGTATTCCTCGTTCGTTTTTTGGAAGCCCTTGAGCGTTTGCCCCAAAATGATAAAGAACATGACCAATAGCAGAAAGAGCGAAACGCAAACCAGCATCAGCATTTGGGTAAGCAAGCGTTTGCTGCGGTACCATTTTTCCATATTGCGCCCCTTTCCCCTCTTTTTTCGTCCTTGCCTGGTTCTTTCTTGTATTTTACCACAGATTTTTGGGGGTTCAACAAAGGGCACCGGCAAAACGGGCAACTTCTAAATATCTGCCATAAAAAGATAAACCAGCGCCATATTTGCAGGGTGGCAGAATAAGGTATACTATTAAATAAGTAAGCAAGAAGCACCGCAAAAAAATAAACCGGCGGCCGGTGGCCCGTTTTGCAGGCACGGCATGGCAAAATGCCGATGCCCGGCTTTGCCAAATGGCGCTGCCGCCCGTTTGCAAGGCCGGCCGCGCCGCCTTGCCCCCACCCTGCCCCACCAAACCGCCCGCCAGGAGGTAACCGCCTTGTTTGGATTTTTTTTAGAGCCACCACAACGCCACAAAAAAGCCAAAAGCCCCAAAACGTGGCCACCCCGCTGCCTTTGCGCCCTGCTGGCCCTTGCCCTTACCCTGGCCCTTGCGGGTTGCAGCAGCCTGCCGGGGGGCACCGCCTTAAAAAACGGCGAGATTGGCAAAACCGGTGAAACCGGCGAAGCGGGCGCGCCGCCCCTGGAAATTAAAATTTCCTTTTGGAACGTGATTGATTACATGAACGGCGACGCGCTGCAAACCTACATTGAGGATAAGTTCAACATCAAATTTGTGCCGGTGAACATGAACTATGACGACTATGCCCAGCAGCTACAGCAGCTGGCGGCATCGGATACTCTGCCGGATATTTTTGCCAACGATTTGCAGGGTACCTCCACCTACGATAGCTGGGTGGAGCAGGGCAAAATACGCAGTGTACCGCGAGATTTATCCGCTTACCCCAACCTGCAGCGCTATCTGGCGCTTGCCTACAACCAGCAGTTCAAGCGGGAGAACGGCTCTTTTTATATGATACCCCGCTTAACCTATGACACCGAGGAAGCCTGGGCGCTGGACCGCTGCATTATGGTGCGCAAGGACTGGATGGAGGCGCTGGGGTTATCGGCCCCACAAAGCTGGGCCGAGTTTACCGAGATGCTTGAGCAGTTTGTACATGGTGACCCCGACGGCAACGGCCTGGCGGATACCGAGGGGCTGGTATCCTCCCACTTAAACACCTTTGAGGCGCTGTATCTGAGCACCTTCCCCGAGCTTTCCAACACCGAGCGGGGCTGGATGTACGAGGATGGGCAGTGGATGCCGGTGTATGCCTCCAAAAAAACCGGCGCCGCTTTACAGCGGGTGCAGGACCTTTACCGCGCGGGGCTGATTGTGCCCAATTTTGCCTATATGTCCACCAACGAGGCGCTGGATGCCTTTGCCACCGGCAAGGCGGGCGCAATTGCCGCGCAGTATTACGGCCTTGCCTCCTACATGATTGATTTGGGGATGAAGGACGAGGCCGCCAGCTATATTGAAATTTTGCCCACCTGGCCGGCGGACGATGGCAACACCTACCGCTTTACCACCAGCCTGCATTGGTCGGAAAGTTATTTTGGGGCGGGCGTGAGCGATGAAAAGATGCAGCGCATCTGCCAGCTATACGATTGGCTACTCTCGGACGAATACAAAAACATCCAGCAGTACGGGCTGGAGGGGGTGGATTGGGATATGGTGGACGGCACGCCCGTTCTGCGTGATGCCAACGCCCTAAGCCCCAACCTGGAATATTCCTCCTTTGTGATTTTTGAGCGGTTGGTACGGTGGAACCAGCAAGACCAATACACCGAAACCCCGGCCAACAAGCGGCGCTACGGCGAAGCCATGCTACAGGATGCCAACGAGATGCTGGGTTGGTTTGCCACCCACGCCCAGCGGGTGAATTATAATTTTGATGTGATTTTTATGTCGGTGCCCAGCAAAAACAGCCTGGTTTACAACCGCGAGGTGCAGGACGATATGGTGCAGGTGATTATGGGTGATGCCGATGCCGAAACCGCCTGGCAGGGCAAGTTGGCCGCGCTGCGCCAAAACACCACCCTGACCCAGGCCATTGCCGATGTGACGGCCGAGGCCGCCGCCCGGGGGATAACGCCGTAAGTGGGGGCCACGGTTGGCCCCGGGTGGCCGCAAACCTTATCTATACAACCGTAGGGCAAGGGCTCTGCTCTTGCCGCCGGATTGTTGGGGCCTGCCGTTTGTGCCGCCCACCACCGCGCCGCCCGAAACCAACCGGCCTATGCCCAACCGCATTACCGGGCAAACAACGGCAAGAGCAGAGCCCTTGCCCTACACCTGCCATTCCAAAGCAACCCAGCATAGGGCAAACCGCTGCCCGGTACCGCGCCGCCCGAAACCAGCCGGCCTATGCCTAACCACATTGCCGGGCAAGCAACGGCAAGAGCAGAGCCCTTGCCCTACAGTGGTTTGTTCATCCCACACCCCGCCCATAAAACCCACCACCTGCCATTTTTAGGAGCTACGTGACGAAGCCGCCTTGTGAAAGGCCGCCGCGCGCCCTAAAAATGGCAGGTTTTTTGTTTTTTATTTCCCCTTTACGGGGCTTTTTTTAGTTTTTCATGGCAAAAACTCTGCAAATTTTGGCAAACGGTGAAAATAAAGAGTTTTTGTGAAGAAAGTTCTAATTGGCAGCGCTACCCGCCCGCTGCCTGTTCCGCTATGATACCTACAGAAGGTTCTGCAAGAGAAACGGATACCGCAGAAGAAAAAGAAGAAGCAACACACATCAGGAGGTTTGTAACAATGAAAAAGGTACTTGCATCTGCTATGGCCGTTGCCATGGCGGCCAGCCTGGCCGCTTGCGGCAGCACCGGCACCGCTGCATCCACACCAAGCAGCACCGCATCTTCCGCCGATACCGCCACTTCCACCGCCGCATCCGCCACTGCGGATACCGGGGCAGAGCTTTCCGGCAAGGTAGTGTATTGGTCGATGTGGACGGAAACCGAGCCCCAGGCCGAAATTTTGAAAACCGCCATCACCGCCTTTGAGGCCGCCAACCCCGGTTGCACCGTGGAGGTGGAATGGACGGGGCGCGGCGTTAAGGATTTGATTTCCGCCGCCGTTGCCTCGGGCCAACAGGTTGATATTTTTGATTCCGACCCCGCCAACCTCTATAAGGCCGACCCCACCGTTTTGATGGATCTGACCGATTTTTACGCTTCTGATTCCCTTGCCGGCGGGCCGGAGAGCGAGAACGTGATGAAGGGCTTGATTGATTATGATAAGGGCCTAAGCAGCATTTACGCCGACGGCAAAAACTACTCGGTGCCCTACAACCCCTACACCATCACCTGGTTTTACAACACTGAAATGTTTGCCGATGCCGGCATCACCGCCGTGCCCACCACCTGGGAGGAATTGGACGCCGCCTGCGCAAAGCTGAAGGATGCCGGGTACGAGCCCATCACCACCGACGATGCCTACTTTACCATGATGTTCCAGTATTACATGGAGCGTATGATGGGCGAGGATGCCATCCGCGCCATGTGCGACCAGGGCGGCGATGCCTGGAAGAACGACCAACTGAAGCAGACCCTGACCGCGCTGGAAGATTTTGCTACCAAGGGGTATTTTTCCACCGCCATCAAAACCAACGCCTACCCTGCCGGGCAGCAGCAGTTTGCCCGCAAGGAAGCCGCCATGTACTTTAACGCCAGCTTTATGGCCTCCGAAAATGCCGAAACTGCCGGGGCCGATTTCCCCTACGGCGAGTTTGCCTTCACCGCTGTGCCCGGCGGCATCAGCGATACCAGCGTAAACACCCTGGGCGGCCAAGCCTTTATGGTGAACGCCAACACCGAAAACAAGGCCGCCACCTACGCCCTGCTGCACTACTTTGTGGGCAGCGATTGCCAAAACGGCTTTACCCAGGCTGGGCTTACGGCCTGCAACAACACCGCCGAATGGCCCGCCGCCGTGAAAGACCAACAGGCGATTGTGGCCGGCACCACCAAAACCATCAACTGGGGCGCGGGCTTCGGCGGAGATTTTTGGGATGCCGTGGTAACCCCCACCGTTCAAAAGGTGATGCTGGGCGAAGTTACCGCACAGGCTGCTTTTGATACCATCACCACAGAGGCTGCCAACTACTAATTCCACGCTATGGGTTGAGCCTGCATCGCAAACCAAAAACGGCTCAGGGTATCCTGGGCCGTTTTCTTTTACAGCACATAGCACAGCAAGCCACCCAAAAGCCACCCGCACCCGGGGCCGCGGCACCGCTGCCGCCCCCTGGGGCCAGGGCATTGCTTTTGGGCCGCTTTACAAAAAAATGGGGTGCCAAAATGAAAAAACACGAACGTTCTATGCTGGCAAAGTTTCTATCGCCCGTTGTACTGGTCTATTTCATCTTTTTTGCCTACCCCACGGTGCGCACCGTGTATATGTCCTTTTTCAAGATGAAAAACCTGGCCCAGCCAACCAGCGAGTGGCATTTTGTAGGCTTCCAAAATTACCTGGATTTATTAAAAAACCCGCTGTTCCTAACCTCCTACAAAAATATTTTTTTGATTGGCTTCCTTGGCGGGGTGGCGGTGTTTATTGTGGCGCTGTTTTTTGCGGTATCCCTCATTGGGATGACGAGGGGCAAAAAGCTGCTGCGCGCCATCATCTACCTGCCCAACATCATCACCCCCGTGGCGCTGATTACCATGTGGCGGCAATATGTGTTTAACATCGATTACGGCCTGTTACACAACCTGTTCGCCTTTTTGCACCTGGATGCGTTGGCCGCCATCCCCTGGAACAGCACCGAGTGGGCCTTCCGCGCCATGATGGTGGCCTTCTGCTTTGGCTCGGTGGGCTATTACATGATCATTTACCTTTCGGCC
>JAQUSS010000021.1 GCA_028710135.1 Gemmiger sp.
GGATTTTCAGCGCCTTCACCCGGCATTCGTGCCACCCTTTAAAGGCCAAAAACCCGTTGACTGCCGCCAGCATACTGTTTACGCTCTCGCCCGCGTAGCGCTCTACCAGGGCGGCCTTGTAGGCAATCACCGTGTCCTTGGTAATCACCTCGGTGCCCTGCCCGGCCAGCCAGCCAAAAAAGCACCCCACATCGTGCTTATATTTTGAGATGGTGGCGGGCGCGCGCTCCTGCTGGGATAATGCCTGCACATATGCCTGGATATCGGCGGCTTGTGTATTATGTATTGCCATACTTTATCTGCCTTTCTTTTATGAACGTGGTAAACACAGTATAGCGCGGAAAGCCTTGCGAAGGTTGCTGTGGTGTGCTGCGGAGCTTACCGCCCCGGCAAAATAAACACAAACGCACCGAAGCAAGGCACAAAACAACAAAAACCGCCCCGGCAAAAAACAAAAAACAGCCTGCCATCCCGGGCATGGCGAAGAGTTTTTCAAAAAACTTCTTCGCCACGTTATCCCTTAGGATGACAGGCTGTTTGGTATTAAATTTTGCCTTGCCCTTGCCGCCATACGGCAACCGGGGCGGGTTGCCCAAGAAGCGCCGGCGGCTATTTTTTAGCGATTGTGCGCTCTATTGGCGGGTGGTTGGGCGTGGCCGGGTACGCGCGGCTATTCTGCTGCACGCAAGCTGCCACGCGGCGGCTTATTCCCGCTCGCCCAGGGTTACTTCAAAGCTCATCAGCTTGCCGTCACGCTCAATTTGAATGGTGACCACATCGCCAATGGCCTTATCGTTCAGCACATTGGTCACATCGCTTGAGGCCGAAACCACGGTATCGCCCACGGCCACAATACGGTCGCCCGCTTTCATGCCGGCGGCGGCAGCACCGCTGTTATCGTTGACCTTGGCAACGTAGACGCCCAGGTTGGTAACGCCATACTGGGCGGCGGTTTGGGCATCCTCAATGGTGATGACCTGGATGCCCAGCCCCGGCCGCGAAACCTTGCCGGTGCTGATCAAATCCTTCGAGATGGTCATGGCCGTGTTGATGGGGATGGCAAACCCAAGGCCCTCGGCCTCGCTATAGCCACTTTTTGCGTTTACAATGCCAATCAGCTCGCCGTTGGCGTTGAACAGCCCACCGCCCGAGTTGCCCGGGCTGATGCTGGCGCTGGTTTGAATCAGGTTCATCTGGTTGTTGTTTACTTCAATCGAGCGGTTGAGCGCACTTACAATGCCGTTCGTCACGGTGCCGCCCAAGGTCCCCAGCGGGTTGCCCACGGCCACAACCGCTTCGCCCACGGCCAAGGTATCGCTATCGCCCATCACCGCCGGGGTCAACCCGGTGGCCTCAATTTTCAAAATGGCAATATCGGCGGTGGTATCGGCACCAACGGTGGTTGCCTGGTACTCGGTTTCGTCACCCTCCAACTGCACCTTGATGCTGGTGGCCCCGCTGACAACGTGGGCACAGGTCATGATGTAGCCATCCTGCGACATAATTACGCCCGAGCCTGCGCCGCTTTGCACATAGCTGCCGCCAAACCAGGTGTTGCCGCTGCTTACCATCTGCTCGGTGGTGATGACCACCACGCTGGGCGCGACGAGCGCGGAAACATCCTGCACCGAGAGCGCGTTGCCCTCGGCACTGCCCTGGGTCTGTGCGGTGGCGCTGCCGGTGGCGGTGCGGTCTACCGCCTGCACCACCACGGTGCCGCCGGTAAGGCCCACACGGCTGGCAAGCACCGCGCCGCCAAAGCCGCCGCCAACGCCCAGCGCCAACACGCACACACCGGCGGCAATGCGGGTAAGCACCCGCTTGTGGTTGCCCTTGTGCTGCTTTTTGGGGGGCTGCTGGGGGGCGCTGGCGTAGCTGTAGCTGCCGTTGCCGCCATTGCCCCCGGCACCGCCGCCGCTAAAGCTGCTGGTGTAGCCGCTGGCATCCTGCGGGGGGGTCGTTTGGCCGGGTGCGCCGGTGGGCGGGGTGCCGGCCTGGGGCTGGGTGCCGCCGGCCCCCACGCCATAATCCTGCGGGGCGGTGTTGGCGGTGTTTAAGCCGCTGCTGCCCACGTTGGGGTAGCCCCCCGCGCCGGGCTGGCCCTGCTGGCCCGCCGGGCTGGCGGTGGGCGGCTGGTTGGCCGGGTTGTTGGGGGTATTATGATAAAGGCCGGAATAATCGTATTCGCGGTTATTGTTTTCCATAATGCTCATCCTTTCTAAAGTACAGTGGCGGGGGCCTTTCTTTGACCCTGTGGCTACAGTATAGCGGCTAATTGTGAAATACGTTTTTTGGTACCGTGAAATAAATGTGAAACCCGCGCCCCCCGCCCGCCGCATTTTTTAAGCTGGTTTTGCCCAAAAAGCCTTTGGCCATGCTATTTGACAACCGGCGGCGTTCTGCCGTAAAATACAGGTAGCTTTTAACAAAATACCCCCGTGAAAGGAGGCCGCCCCATGCGCATTACCACCCACCCCCTGCCAAACGCCACCCGCGCCATTTTGTGGAAGGAGCGCCTCCCCATCGGCGCGGCCGTGCTGGGTGAAAACGGCGAATTTACCACCTTTTCCATCGCCCCGGCCTGGCGGCGGCGGGGGTATGGCCGCTATTTTATGAAAGAACTGCTCCGCCAGGCGGGCGGGTACGCCCCCGGGGCCGCAAGCTGCTTTACCGCCCCCCTGCCCCCTGTGGGGGCCCCCGCGCGTGCGGCGGCGCTTGCCTTTGGGGCGCAGCTTGGCTTTTTGCCCCAAAACGGGCAGCTTTGCCGCCGCCGCACGCCGGATTTAACCGCCGTGGCCTTCCTGCACACCACCCTGCAAAGCCTGCTGCACCCCGGCGGCTTTTACCTGGATGCCACCTGCGGCAACGGGCACGATACCCTGTTTTTGGCGGAGCTGGCGGGGCCGCAGGGCCGGGTGCTGGGCCTAGATATCCAGCCGGCGGCGGTGGCGGCCACCAACGCCCGGCTGGCGGCGGCAGGCTATGAAACGCGCGCCACGGCCCTTTGTGCCGACCATCAGTTTTTGGCCCGCTACACCCCGCCCGCCGGTGCCGACTGTGTTTTGTTCAATTTCGGGTGGCTGCCGGGCGGCAGCCACGATGTATTTTCCACCGCCGCATCCACCCTGCCCGCGCTGCAAGCCGGGCTAACGGCTCTAAAGCCCGGGGGTGTGCTGGCGGTGGTGCTGTACAGCGGCAAGGGGATTGGCCATGGCGAGAAGGACGCGGCGCTTGCCTTTTTGCAGGCCCTGCCCTTGGCGCAGTACACCGTGCTGGTGTGCCGGTTTGCCAACTGGGCCGACACCGCCCCCCTGCCCTGCCTGGTGCTAAAAAAAGGTACCACGCCGCCGTAACGCGCCGCGCCGCCAAAAATGCCGCACCTGCCAGCGCTTGCCGCGTGTGTTGCCGCAACCGGGGCACAAACCCGCGCTTGCGCCGCCAAATGCTTTGTTTTGGGGCGGTTTGGCAAGTTTTTCTTGCAAAATGGCCGTATTCCTTTTATTATAAAGGGATGGACTCTAATCCGTATTTTTAGGAGCGTATTTATGCCAACCATCCGTGAAGAAATTGAAAGCCGGCGCACCTTTGCGATTATTTCGCACCCGGATGCCGGTAAAACCACCCTCACCGAAAAGCTGCTGCTTTACGGGGGGGCTATCCAGACTGCCGGTTCGGTCAAGGGCAAGCAGAGTGCCCGCCATGCCGTGTCCGACTGGATGGACATTGAAAAGCAGCGCGGTATCTCGGTTACCTCGTCGGTGCTGCAATTCAACTACGACAACAAGTGCATCAATATTTTGGATACCCCCGGCCACCAGGATTTTTCGGAGGATACCTACCGCACCCTGATGGCGGCGGATTCGGCCGTGATGGTGATTGATGCCGCCAAGGGCGTTGAGAACCAAACCATCAAGCTATTTAAGGTATGCACCCTGCGCCACATCCCCATCTTTACCTTTATCAACAAGATGGACCGCGAAGCCCGCGACCCATTTGAGCTGATGGAGAACATTGAGCAGATTTTGGGCATCAAAACCTACCCGATGAACTGGCCCATCGGTTCGGGCAAGGGGTTCAAGGGTGTGTTTGACCGTACAAGCCGCAAAATTTTGACCTTTGAGAGCGATGGCCGCGCCAACGGTGTGCGCCGCGTGGGCGAGGCGGAGGCCGAGCTGGGCGATGCCGCGCTGGACAGCCTGATTGGGGCCGAAAGCCACCAAAAGTTAAGCGATGACATTGAGCTGCTGGATGGCGCCGCCGAGGATTTTGATTTGGATGCCGTGCAGCGCGGGGCGTTGAGCCCGGTGTTTTTTGGCTCTGCCTTAACAAACTTTGGCGTGGAACCCTTTTTGAAGGAATTTTTGCGCCTTACTCCCACCCCGCTGCCCCGTGCGGATGCCGCCACCGGCGAGTTGGTGCCCCCTTGCAGCGAGGATTTTAGCGGGTTTATCTTTAAAATTCAGGCCAACATGAACAAAAACCACCGCGACCGTATTGCCTTTTTGCGAATCTGCTCGGGCCGGTTTGAGCGCGGGATGGATGCCTTCCATGTGCAGGAGGGCAAAAACATCAAGCTGGCCACCGGCACCAGCCTGATGGCGGACGACCGCGCCCTTGTCAGCGAGGCCTACGCCGGGGATATCATCGGCCTGTTTGACCCGGGGGTATTCTCCATCGGGGATACCCTTTGCACCGGCAAAAAGCGGGTGCGCTTTGCGGGCATCCCCACCTTTGCGCCCGAGCATTTTGCCCGCATCACCCAGGTGGACACCATGAAGCGGAAGCAATTTGTGAAAGGGATGGAGCAGATTGCCCAGGAGGGTGCCATCCAAATTTTCCGTGACCTGGGCGCGGGCATGGAGGAAGTTTTTGTGGGCGTGGTGGGCGTTTTGCAGCTGGAGGTACTGGATTACCGGCTGAAAAACGAGTACAACGTGGAGGTGCGGATGCAAAACCTGCCCTACGAGTACATCCGCTGGGTGATGAACCCGCCCGATGAGCTGGACCCCAAAACGCTCGATTTAACCAGCGATTCGCGCTGCATTGAGGATTTGAAGGGGAACCGGCTGCTGCTGTTTGCCTCCCCGTGGAGCATCAACTGGGCCGAAAACCACAACCCGAACCTGAAGTTGTCGGAATTTGGCAACCTGAACGTCTAAGCACTTTTGCACCATGGTTGCTGCCGCAAGGCAGCAACTTTTTTTGTGGGGCGCGTGGCTAGGGGCCAGCCGGGTGCCGATAGCTGGGCATTGTGTTTCGGCCCTGCCCATGCTATAATCAAAGCATCTACAAATTCGTCACAAACATATTGCCGCGTATGCGGTTATTTGATACGTTTGCCCCCCGTTTTAAAAATTGAACATTACAAATTAAACAGGAGTGTTTCTACATGGCCTTTATGACCCCTGCCGAAGAAACCTTTTTGCGCCGCCACCTGGATACCGTGCGCCATATCACGCTGGACCCCGGCGGGCCGGGGGTTGTGCGCATCCACCTGGTACCCCGCCGCGGCGGGCTAAAAAAAACGCCGTATATTGTCATTTTAAACGGGCAGGATATCTTGCCCGTCAGTGTTTCGTGGTCGATTTTGCTGGCCAATTTTATGGATGTGCTGCAACCTTTAGAGGGGCAGGAGATTGAGGATGGCCAGTGGGATGCCCTGCTGGATAAAGCCGCTGCCGCCACCGCCAAGGTGTACCGCCGCACCCCGCCCGAGCAGATACGCGCCGAGCTAAAGCAGATGCTGGATGCCTTTTGCGCCATTGCCCGCGGCGAGGACCCCGGCATTGCCGTGCAGCCGATGGATTTGGGGCAGTATGCCCCCCATATGCTGGCCCCCCACCGGCTGGATTTGATGGTGAGCGCCATGCTAAAGGATGGCAGCTGGCACTGCAACCAAAAGTGCCTGCACTGCTATGCCGCCAACCAGCCCCTTGCCGAAGCCCCCGAGCTGGATACCGACCAATGGCTGGCCATTTTGCAAAAATGCCGGGCCGCCGGGGTGCCCCAGGTTACCTTTACCGGCGGCGAGCCCACCCTGCGCAACGATTTGGTTGCCCTGGTGCGGGCGGCACAGTGGTTTGTTACCCGGCTGAACACCAACGCCCGCCTGCTGACCCCACCCCTTTGCCGAGAACTGTATGATGCCAGCCTGGATGCGGTGCAGGTTACCCTGTATGCGGCCGATGCCGCTACCCACAACACCCTGGTGGGTGCCCCCGGCTTTGCCGATACCCTGGATGGGATGCGCAACGCCCTGGCCGCCGGGCTGAACGTGAGCATCAACACCCCCCTTTGCAGCCTGAACCGAGATTACCGCGCCACCCTGGCCCTGGCCCACGAGCTGGGCATCCGGTATGCCACCTGTAGCGGGCTGATACCCACCGGCGGCGCTGCCACCGAACAGAGCAAGGCCACCCGCCTGACCGAGGCCGAATTGACCGAAACCCTGCGGGATGCCATGCAGTATGCCACCGAGCAAGGGATGGAGCTAAACTTTACCAGCCCGGGCTGGCTGCCCGCGGATACCCTGCGCGCGCTGGGCTTTACCCAGGTGCCAAGCTGCGGGGCCTGCCTATCGAACATGGCCATTGCGCCCGATGGCACCGTGCTGCCCTGCCAAAGCTGGCTGACCGGGCCGGGCCTTGGCAACATTTTGCACAGCCCCTGGGCGCGCATTTGGAAAAGCCCGGCCTGCCGCCACATCCGCTACCAAAGCGCCAAAATGGAGGGCACCTGCCAGCTTGCCCCCACCAACCTGTAAGGAGAATACGCCAAATGAACGGATTTTTGCAGCCCAATTTGCGCCGCATTTTACGTTTTTGCGTTCTATTGTGCTGCCTGTGCAGCCTGCTTGCCCTGCCCGCCGCCGCCGATGCCGGCGATTATGACGAGATTGAAAACTATGTGATTACCGTGGAGCCGCAGCAGGATGGCAGCGCCGATATCACCTATGCGGTGGATTGGAGCGTTATTGGCGGCAGCGGAAGCGATTATCTTTCCTGGGTGAAAATCGGCCTGCCCAACAGCCACGCCGAAAACCTGGAAATTTTGACCCCCGATACCGTTGCCCAAATTGATTATTTGGAGGATGGCGGCAGCTATGCGCGGCTGGTGTTCCAAAAGCGGTACTATGCGCCCGCCGTGGCCGCCAAAAAAGGGGCCGAAAGCAAGGTACACTTTTCTTTCAAGGTACACCAAAGCCACCTATTCTCCCTCAACGAGGATAACACCGCCAGCTTTGAGTTTACCCCCGGCTGGTTTGATGACCTTTGCGTTACCCATATGCAGATACGGTGGAAAAACTACGAGGGCTTTGTTGCCGATAACACCGCCACCGACGGCGAATATTTAACCTGGGATTTTGGCCCCCTTGCCCATGGCGAGGCCGGCACGGCCCGGGTTACGGTGCCGGTAACCACCGCCCAAACCTACGACCAATCGCTTTCCGTTACCAGCGAGGATTGGTCGCCCAGTGGCACCACCACCACGGGGACGGATGCGGAGGACGAGGGCTTTGTAATCATCGTTTTTGTTTTGGTGCTGATTATTGCCATTGCCCTGATGAATACCGCCCGCGTCCCCTCTTGGCAAAGCGGCCTGGGGGAGGATCGCCCCCCCGATTACCTGTTTTACTCAAACGGTGCGCATATTATCCGGCTGGCCCGCGGCGCACCGCCCCCGCCGGGGCATCATCCGGTTCCCCCGCCGCCGGGGGCCTCCGCCTTTAAGGCCGGGGGTGGCGGCACGCGGGGCGGCGGTGCCGGGCGGCATGGCGGCGGTGGCGGTGGCTGCGCCTGTGCCTCCAGCTGTGCCTGTGCCTGCGCTTGCGCGGGCGGTGGCCGGGCCGGGTGCAGCGTAAAAAACTTTTACCGTGTAAAGCTGCCCCAGCCCCCGCAGAAAAAAGACGGGGAATAACCCTGCGCCTTTGCGGACAAGCTTGCGGCCCACATCGCTGTTAAGATTGCCGCTACGATGGCCGCCAACGGGTGTGGCGCAAAACCCAAAAAACCAAAAGCAAACGTAAATAAACGCGGGGGGCGGGGCGGCAGGCGCTGCCCCGCCCCCCGCCATTTATAAACTTACAAATTTGCAAATTTACAAACCGTATAAAAACCAGTAAAGGAGCCGTTAACGATGGGTCTGGAAGACGAATACGACCGCTGGGTCAAAAACCTGATGGGCAGCACGGGCGCTGCCCCGGCTGACCGTAAGGCCGAAGCCGATAGCGCTTCCAAAAGTGTGCGGGAGATGCAGGCATCGCTGGATGCCCTGCTAAAATCCTCGGCCCGGGCAAGCGAGCGGGCCGACCGTGCCGTGGATGCCGTGAGCCGCGCCAACACCGCCACCGCCGAGGATGTGCGCCGGATGAGCAGCGAGCTTGCCACCTCCATGCAGCAGGATGGGCTGTTGGGGGGCAAAACCTCCCAGCCGCTGCCCACCGCCGCCCCCCTGAAAAAGGCCGATTTTACCGGCCTTGCCGCCAAGGTGAAGGCCCAGGTATTGGGGCAGGATGCCTTTGTGGACGAGCTGGTAAAAGCCTTCCGCCGCCCGTTTGTGATGGGCCGCACCCAGGATATGCACCACGCCCGCAACCTGATGCTACTCTCTGGGCAGGAGGGTACCGGGCGGCACTATGCCCTGGCCTGCGTGGTGGACGAGCTGGCCCTGCGGGGGCTTTTGCGCACCGGCGCGATTGAAACGATGGATTTATCCCTCTACCCCGGCCCCGCGCAGGAAAAACTGTTTTTGCAGGATTTATACGCGGCGCTGCGCTCGGATGCCGAGGTGATTGCCTTTGACCATTACGAAAACTGCGGTTCCTCCTACCTGAATATGCTGGCCACCCTTGCGTGTGATGGCACCCTAGCCTTGGCCAGCCGCTACGTGTTGCAGCGGGGCATTTTGGTGGATGTTGGCACCGCCTTAGCCCCCGGCGCGGTGGGCGAATTGCAGGCCGCCGGGAAATATTTTGTGTTTTTCTCCCACAAGGGCACCGATGCCCTGGCCGAAAAATTTGGGGCAAGGCTGGTGGATGCCCTCTCGGGTGATATCTGCGAAACGGCCCCCTTCACCACCGAAAATTTGGGCGCGATTGCCGCGCGGGAGCTAAACTACCTTGCCCAGCGCGTGAAGGCACAGTGCGGGTTAAGCCTAGGCATGGATGCCACCCTGCGGGATTTGGTGGGGGCACAGTACGGCAAAACCAGCGGGATGCAATCCATGCGGGATTATACCGAGAATATCTACCGCGCCATTGCCGAGTATGTGCTTGACCGCACCGAGCCGCTGCCTGCCGGCACCAAGCTGGTGTTGACGGTGGAAAATAAAACCCTGTTTGCGACGGTGGGCACCGATGCCCCCTTTGATTTGTTGGCACTGCTGCCCCAGCAGTACCGTGGGGATGTGGGCGCCGTGGAGGCCGAGCTGGATGCGATTGTGGGCCTAACCGAGATTAAGGGCTACGTGCGAGATTTGGCCCAGAACGTGGAAGCCCAGCAGCGCCGCAAGGCCCAGGGGATGAAAACGGCCAGCATCAATATGCACATGATTTTTACCGGCAACCCCGGCACCGGCAAAACCACCATTGCGCGGCTGATTGCCAAATATTTAAAAGCCATTGGCGCGTTGACGGGCGGGCAGCTGATTGAGGTTACCCGGGCCGATTTGGTGGGCCGGTATGTGGGCCACACCGCCCCCCTAACCAACCAGGTGATCCAAAGCGCCTTGGGCGGCGTGCTGTTTATTGATGAAGCCTACAGCCTGTACCGTGGCCAGGACGATGCCTTTGGGATGGAAGCCATTGATACCCTGGTAAAGGGCATTGAGGACCACCGGGATGAGCTGGTGGTGATTTTGGCGGGCTACACCCGCGAGATGGCGCTGTTTTTAACCGCCAACTCGGGCCTTGCCAGCCGCTTCCCCAACCAAATTACCTTCCCCGATTACAGCGATGCAGAGCTGTGGCAGATTACCCAATCCATCGCCGGCAGCAAGGGCTACCGGCTGGACGAGGGCTGCGCCCTGCCCCTGAAAGCCTATTACGCCCGCAAGCAGGCCGAGGATGCCGCCACCAACGGCAATGGCCGCATGGCCCGCAACGTGTTGGAAAAGGCCATTTTGAACCAGGGCAAGCGGCTGATTGCCGACCCCTCCACCCCGCTCGACTTGCTGCTGCCCGGTGATTTTGATTTGGACGAGTGAACACGGCCAAGGGGCTGAGTGAATTTCATGGGCTTTTTGTTGCGCCGCAACAAAAAAATAGCCGCCGCCTTCTGCCGGAAGCATCCCGGTAGAAGGCGGCGGTATTGTTTTTATTGCTCAGCCCGCAAACAGCTTGGGCAGCAGGCTGTGGTTAAAGCGGGCACGGTCGTCAATGCGGTTGGAGAGGGCGGTGGGGTCCATGTAGGAGAGGGATAGCCCGGCCTCCTTGTGGGCGGCAATGCAGGCAGGGTCCTGCATGGCACGGCGGAACGCCTCGGCATAATAGTGGACGATAATTTCATCGGTGCCGCGGGGTGCCACAATGGCGCGGGTGGAGCCATACCAGCCGGTGGGGTAGCCCAGCTCGGTCATGCAGGGCACATCGGGCAGCTCGGGCGCGCGCTCGGTATCAAACACGGCCAGCACCCGCACCCTGGTAACGGCGGGGGTTTCGGGTTCGGCTTCTGTTTCAGCCTCCGCCGCCGCTTCGCCCTCGGCTGCGCCGGCATCCGCCCCGCTGCCCGGCGTGGGCGTGGGGGCCGGTGTGGGGGTGGGCGTAGGCGTGGCGGTGGGCGTAGCCTCGCCCGCCTGCTCATCCGCTTCTGCTGCCGCATCGCCGGTGGGGGCCAGCATGGTTGCCACATCGCTCACCTTGGCAACGCTCCAATTGCACTCGCCGGTAAGCAGGGCGTTGAGTTGGTCTTTGGTGGAGCCGTAGGAAACGTGCTTAAAATCCCACCCGCCGGTGGTGTAGGCAAGCAGGGCCGCCCCAATATCGTTGCTGGCCTGCACCCCGTTGGTGGCCGCCCGCAGGGGGGTGCCGTTGGTGCTGGCCTCCACGTTGGCAGCAATCAAATCCTCCAGGGTTTGGTAGGGCGAATTTTCGGCCACCACCACCACCGAGGTTTCGACCACATGGCTACAGATGGGGGCAAAGCTTTGGATGTTAAAATCGCCGCCGTTATCGATGGCGGTAAAGATGTTGGGCATATTGATAAAGCCCAGGGTGTAGCCATCGGGCGAAGCGTCCGCCAGGCTTTCCCACCCGGCCATGCCGCTGCTGGCCGAGATATTTTTAATTTCAATGCTTTGGTTAATATATTTTTCCGCATAGCTGGCAAACAGCCTTGCCCCCTAATCGGTGCTGGAGCCTGCCTTGTAGGCCACAATCATCGTCACCTTTTGCGTGGGTGCCCAGTTTAGCGGCACCGGGGTTGCGGTGGGGGTGGGGGTGGGCGTTGGGGCCAGCAGGCTGGCCACCAAGCTGCCGTTATCACTCGTGGCAGGGGCGGCGGAGGCGGCGCTGCTGCTCTCGCTCTCAGTAACGGCACTGCCCACCGTTTGCACCGCGGCGCTTTCGCCGGCACCGCAGGCCGTAAGGGCCAGCATGGCCGCCGCCACCAGGGCGCTTAATAGACGTTTCATCAACCTACATCCTTCCGCACGGGGGTTGCTTCCACCCGCAAAATCCGCCCGTTTTGGGGCGGATTTCGGCAGGCGGGCATACCGCCACTTCTACCCTCCCATTATAGCGGTTGCCCCCTACCGCGTCAATGATTTCGCGAAAGCCGAAAATGTGATTATTACGCCGAATTGTGCGTTCCGTTCGTTTTTTTCAAACTTCTTTCTATCTATATTCAACAACATCTTGTATACTATGAGAGGAAAATCAAAATACCGCGCAGCGGTTTGAGGAAGGAATGTTCAACGACCATGAAGCAGTTTGACTTCAAGCGTACCTGCTCCGTTTTGTTGGGGCTAATTTTGCCCGTTGGCTTAGTGATTGGGGTGTTGGTGTACACCATGCAAAGCTCGTACCTAAAGGCGGCGGATACCTTTGGGGCATCGTTTGGCGCCAATTTGGTCAGCCAGGCAAAAACCGCCGTGCAGCAGGTTACCGATGAAAACTGGAACACCGTAAACGTGGCTTCGGTGGGCCTTCCGCGGGATTTTGCGGCCTACACCACCACCGAGCAAACAAGCTGGCTAAAGGCCCTGGCCGCCTACAACCAGGGCCGCAACGCCACCTACCTGTACTATAGCCAAAGCGGGCAGTGCGTGGGCAGCGATGGCACAGTATCCGAAATGTATTATACCGCCCGCCCCGATATTTCCTCGGTGCTGGCCGGCACCGAGGACCGGGCCATGTACGGCCCCATCTACGAGGATAGCGCCGATAGCGACGATGCCGCCGCCCAGGAGGGTGAAACCGGCGAGCGCAGCGGCTACGCGGTGTATTACACCCTGCCCGTGCGGGATGCAAACGGCACCGTTTTGGGGGCACTGAGCCTGCGGCGGGATGCCTACGAGTACAGCGATGTGATCAACAGCCTAAACCTGGGCGAGGGCGGCTACACCTATTTGGTGGATAGCGAGGATATTGTGGTGGCGGTGAGCCGCAACGAGATGCTGCCCCTTGTAACGGGCGAAACCTCCCACGCGGGGCTGGACGATTTGCGCGCCCAGGCCGAGAGTGCCGCCCTTGGCGGGGTGAGCGGCACCCTGCAAATTGCCGGCACCGACGGCACTGACGGCACCGAGGCCGCCACCTTAATCTACGCCCCCCTGCGGGAGCTGAGTGAGGAGCAAACCGAAACCTGGGGCATCCTTTGCTACCTGCCCGAGCGGGATTTGCAGGGCTACATGGCCAACCTGGTAAGCGCCGATGTGACGGGCCAGCTGGTGATACGCCTTGCGGTGGTACTGCTGGTTGCCCTTGCCATTTTTTACCTGGTGTGGGATACCGTGCGCGCCCGCAAGGCCGCCAGCGCCACCCGCGCCCGCGAATACCACGATGTGCTGGAGCAAACCCTGCGCGCCCTGGCGGGCACCTACGATGCCTGCAATTCCTCCGACACGGGGCACGGCTACCGGGTGGCGGCCTACGCGCGCGAAATTGGCAAGCATTTGGATTTAACCCCCGCGCAGCAGCAAAATTTGTATTTTGAGGCTGCTTTGCACGATATTGGCATGGTGGCCATCCCGGAGGAAATCCACCGCCACCAGGCCGAGCAAAAGCTTACGGCCGAGGAAGCCCTGCGCCTGCGCGAGCACGTTACGGTGGGCGGGCGCATTTTGGGCAAGCTGACCGGCCTGCCGGGCATCAACGTGGGGGCCATGTACCACCAGCAGCACTACGATGGCACCGGCTATTGCAGCAGCGATGTGGAGCCCGCCAAGGGCGAGGGCATCCCGCTGGAAGCCCGCATTATTACGGTGGCCGATGTTTACGATGAGCTGGATACCCTGGGCCGCACCGATATTGATGCCCTGCTGGAAAAAGGCAAGGGGCAGCGGTTTGACCCCCTGCTGGCCGATATTATGGTGCAACTGATACGGGACGGCAGCATCCGCCGCCTGACCAACCAAACCAACGAGGCCATGCGCAACGATTCGGCCGAGTTGGCAGAAGTATGACCCGGCGGAGGTAAACGATGGATACAATAATCAGTCAACTGGAAATTATGCTAAAAACCAACGGCATCCAGGTTGCCCAGGTGCTGGTAACCGGTGTTGGCGGCGTGCTGCTTGTCAACTTTATCTGCCACCTGGCAAGCCGCTTTGCCGACCGTAGCAACCATATTGATAGCTCGGCATCCGATTTTATCATCAAGGTGGTGCGCATTTTACTCTACATTGGGGTGTTTTTTGCCATTGCCTGGGAGCTGGGGCTAAAAACCGATTCCCTGATTGCCGAGCTGGGGGTCATCACGGTGGCCATCTCTCTGGCGCTGAAGGATACCATCTCCTCGCTGGCAAACGGCATCATGATTGTTACCACCAAGCCCTTTGTGCAGGGCGACCATGTGGTGGTTGGCGGGGTGGATGCGGTGGTAAAATCCATCCACCTGTTCAGCACCGTGCTTACCACCTACGATAACCAAATTATCATCGTGCCCAACCAAAGCGTTATCAACGGCAGCATCACCAACTATTCCAGTATGCCCACCCGCCGGGTTAGCGTGGTGGTCAACGTGGCCTACGGCTCGGATGTGGAGGAGCTAAAGCGGGTGCTGGCAAATGTTGTGCGCGCCACCGCCCACATTTTAAAAACACCCGCCCCCTTTATCCGCATGACGAATATGGGGGCCAGCAGCCTGGATTTTACCATCCGGGTTTGGGCCTACACCGAGCATTACATGGGCGTTCTGTGCGATTTGAACGAGGGAGTTTACAAAGCCCTGAACAAGGCCGGGATTGAGATACCCTTCAACCAATTGGATGTTCACCTGCGGGATTTGCCCCGGGTAACCGTTGAAACGGCCATCCCCATGCCCCCCGAGAGCGGGAAGGAGGCGGGTACGGATGCGTAAGTTCCGCCAGTGGTTGTTTTTGCCGGTGCTGGCGCTGATGCTTGCCGCCGCCTGCCTGTTTATGGTGCCCGCCCTGGCCATGGCCGAGGATGCCGCCGCCGATACCGCCAGCCAAGCCGCCGCAAGTAGCGCGGAGGGCGATGCGGCCCAAAACCCCGATGCCCCCGATGCCCCCGATGCCCCCGATGCCACGCCCCCGGTGCCCGACCAGCCCACCAGCGATGTGCCCACCGTATACCTGGGCGAAATTTCCACCCGGGTGGAAGCCGCGTGGGAATGCACCATCAGCTTCCCGGTAAAAAGCAGCGTGCCCAAAAGCTACGAAACGATGACCGGCAATATTCTGCGCCTTACGGTGTACAGCACCGTGCCCGCGGATGCCGAATCGAACTTTTATATCCCGATGGATAGCCACATTGCCTATGTGGATGGCACCGACCGCTTTACCATGACCAGCCGCAGCGGCGATTATTACTGCTACCAAAAATCCATACGGGTATCGGGCGCGGGCAGCTTTGATTTAACGGTGGTAAACAGCAACACCACCCTGTACAACGGCCTGTACGATACCATTTCCATCACCGCCTACGATGCGATTGAAAGCATGGATTTTTTTGCCGAGCAAAACGCCGGCAACGCCGCCGTTACCAACTTTTTTGTGACCGCCAACGGCAGCCCCACCGCCCTGATTACCCCCGATACCACCGGCTTCAATTCCTCCGACAATGAATGGAAAATTGTTACAGCCGAAAATACCGAGAAGGTTTTGTTTGAGGGTACCACCTACAGCGGCTACACCTTTGACCCCAAAACCATCACCCTTGCCATCACCTCGGACGAGGCCGCCCAAAAGGACCCCGTTGCCATCCAGCTATACTACCTGGGGTTAATCAACGGGCGGCTGTTTACGGTGGGGCCCTACACCTTCCCGGCGCGCGCCAACACCTACAGCAGCACCTTTGAGCTGACGGCCAAGCGGATGGATGTGCTTGCCACCGAAAACCACGCCACCTTTTACGCCTATGTGCAGGCGGGGCGCACCCCCAACATCACCGTGACGGATGCCAACGGGGTAACCAGCCTGGAAAAGGTGGAAACCGTGGGCCGCGAGGGGGAGGACCTGGATAAAGTTGCCATCACGGTCAATATAGGCGATACCGCCGAGGATATTGACCTGCTGGTGGGCAACCGCTGGAGCGCCAACCAAATTGCCTACAACTACCGCACCATCCACATCAGCTTTCTGCGGGATATCCAAAGCCTTTCCCTCACCGGGCAAACCGATGGGCACTACCAGGTTCGCTATGCGGCCACGGTGAACGGCCAGCAAAACCTGGAAACCACCGCCGTAAACTGGTACATCAACAACAAGCTACAACCCGAGCATGGCCTTACCCTGGAGCGTGTGTACGATAAGGGCGGCCATTACACCGTTTACGCCGAGCTTGGCGGCATTGCCAGCAACACGGTGGAAAACAGCATCATCTACACGGCCTGGCAGGCCACCTTTTGGTATCTGCTGGCCGCAGCGGTGGTGGTTGGGGCCGTGCTGGCCCTGCTGCACAGCAGCCGCACCAAGGGTGTGCGGATGGATGTGCACCTGCGCACCCAGATGCAGGCCCTGCTGGGCGAGCTGGAAACCGTGCAGGTACGCCTTGCCCAGGGCAAAACCAGCCCCCCCGCCGCCCTGCACAGCGTGATGCGGATGGAGCGCCGGTTTGACCTGCTTTGCGACGATTTGATGCTGCGCTACCGCGCCACCAACATGGTGGCCTATCAGCAGGCCGCCGATGCCTTGCGCCGCGCCCAGGGCATTACCAAAAGTGGCAACCGCAAGGCCAACGATGGCTACTATGTGCGGGCTGTGCTAAACACCTGCCAAAGCGGGCTGCTAAGCGCGCTGGAAACCATGCAGGAAATTGCCGCGCTGGCCGTGCGGTAAGCCCCGCCCGCTTCCATTTACTACATAGCATTTACCGCAAAGGGCGGCACCACCCAGGGTGCCGCCCTTTTTTGCGGGCATCAGCCGTAGGGGGCTTCCTCCCGCCAGCGCACCAGGCGCTCTACCGTTTCATCGTCCTCCACCCAGCCCTCCACGTCGCTTACCTTGGCATCGGGGGCGTAGCGCTGCTGGGTGCCGGGTGCGGTGCCCGCCAAAAAGGCGCGGGCCGCTTTTTGCCGGTTGGGTACCGTGCGGCACAAAAAGCCGTCATCCACCGGGGGCGGGGTGCTGCCTGCCGGTGCATCGCCGCTGGGCGGCACCCTTTGCAGCTCGTTTGCCGTTTGGCCGCGCGCCGTGTTCAGGGGCATGGCGGGGCCGGGTATGGGTTTGGTTGGCATAGCGTTACCTCCTTCGGCCAAAAAAACGCTCTGGCCTATCGTGATGCCCAAAAATTTTGCAAGCGCTTGGCAGCATTTTTTTTGCAAGCCCTGCCGCCCGGCTTTGGTACACACCGCCGGGGGGCCGGGCCGGGTTACGCTTGCGCCTTCCCGGGTATCGCTATAGTATATGCCGCGGGCAGAAAGCTATACATTACAAAACGCGCCCGAATGTGCTATACTATAAAACAGCAAAATAACAGCAAAATAGCCGAAAGGCAATGGCAAAATTTTGCGGCAACACGGTGCCGGGGGCCATGGCGGCCCTGCGGCTTGCCAACATAAAGGGGTTAAAAGGAACAATGGAACTGAAAATCAACCAGGTAATCTACCACATTTTGGATAGCGGCGCATCCGAGCCGCTTTTGTCGGATAGGCCGATGGATATGGATGCCGACCTGTTCGACTATTTTGATACCTGCCTGCAAAAGGCCTTTGCGGCGGACGAAGCCCGCAACTGCACCTTCCAGGCGGATTCCGCCTTCCGCCAGGAGCTGGATGCCAACGGAGATTTTATTGATTTATCCCGCCGGATTGCCGGGGTTATTTTTGACCAAATGCTGCTTTACCCCGCCATACCGGCGGCGGATATTGCGGTGGCCGATATCACGGCGGCGGGGGTGCCCTGGCTGGCCGTGCTAAAGCTGAATTACCGCCCCGGCTACACCCACCGCACCAACACCCTGGGCAACGCACAGTACAGCGAGATGGTGCCCCAGCGCACCCTGCTGCCCGGCGGGGCCAAGGCGGATGAAGCCGTGCTGATTGACCGTGCCAACGGCAGCGTGCGGATTATTGAAAAAAAGTACGAGCAGGACGGCAAGAAAGACTATTACCTTTCCAACAAGGTGTTTGGCTGCACCCAGGCCATGCCCGAGAAAGAAAAGCTGAAAACCGTTTGCAAAAAGGCGGTGGAGGCCGTGCAGCAGGCCTACCCCGATGTGGCCGAGCTGGAGGAGGTGCCCCCCTTTGACGGCGGCACCGAAACCGCCGTAAGCCTGCTGGTGGGCAACCAAGCGGTGGAAAACACCATTGCGGTGGAGGATGTGCGCACCCGCATTCAAGAGCAATACCCCAAGGCGGCCCCCATGTTTGAGCAGGCGCTGGAGGAAGCCGGCGTTGAGAAGAACGACCGGGTAACGGTATCCCCCGCCCGCATCAAAAAGCTGGAGAGCCGCAGCTTTAAAACCGAAACCGGCATCGAGATTAAAATACCTGCCGAGCTTTGCAGCAGCGACGAGGCGGTGGAGTTTATCCACAGTGCCACCGGCGGGCTTTCGCTGCTAATCAAGGGCGTGGTGCTGTAATACCCCGTTTTTTGCAGCCTTGCCCCGGCTCGGCCCCCTGCCCTGCCTCCCGCCTTTCCCCCGGGGCCTTTCCCCGGCCTTTCCCCGGCCTTCCCCCGGCCTTCCCCCGGCCTTCCCCCGGCCTTCCCCCGGCCTTCCCCCGGCCCTTGGGCCGTGGCAGGGCATACGGCACACTAAAACAGTACACCCGGCAAGAAAAATCTTGCCGGGTGTATTTTTATCAAGCTTGTGTTTTTTATCAGGCTGCCGCGCGCAAAGCGTTTGGTGGCAAAAGCGCTGCCCTTGCCGCAAGCCGCCTTTGGGGGCGGCTTTGGGTGGCAAAGTTACAGCAACCGTTGGTCGGCTGTCAGGTGGGAATCGATGGTGACATCGGTATCATCGGCGCTCACCTTAATCAGCAGGGTGCCCTTGGCCGAGTTGCCATCGGCATCCATGGCGGTGATATTGATCATAAAGGTGTTGATGCCCAACTGCACCGAGGCCGCATCAATATGCACGGTGTAGGTATCGCCGTTGCGGCTGCCCACCAGCCCCTGGGTAAACTGGTTGCCATCCGCCCAGGCGGAGAACAGCACCGAGGTAACCCCGCCCGCCGTCTTGTAGGCATCGGCTTCCACATCAAAGCCGGTTTCGGTCAAATTGACGGCGTTGATGTTGGCCAGCCGGGGCACCGTGCCCGAATATTGGGCGGTAACCGTTTCGGCATTGGTGACGGATAGCGGTTTGCGCAGGCTGATATGCCCGCCCAAATCATCGTCCGCCGTCAGGTAGTAGGTGTAGCTGCCCCCGGCCAGGGTGCTGAAGGGCACCAGCCCCGCAAGGCCTGCTAGGTCGTAGCTGGGGGTGTTTGGCTCCACGGTGGCGGTTTGCACCACCGTGTTGCTGCTGTTTAGGATGTAAAGGTTGACGGCCGTGATGGTGCCCGGGGAGGTTAGGGTGCCGGTGGGCGAAAAATCCGACCCGGTTTTCAGCTTGGTGGGGTAGGTGATGTTGGCGGCCTCCAGGGCGCTATCGGCGTTCATGGCGCGGTTGGTATCCGCCGCCACATACCAGTAAAAATTGGCATTGCTGATGGAGATGGTGGCCGCATCAACGGGCACCCGCCCGCCCGGGGCCGCGCTGGAAGGGTCGGCACAATAAAAGGTGCCCCCGGTATAATCGGTTACCAAAATGGCGTGGGGCACATGGCGGTTATACACCACAATCCCCTCGGGGTGTTCCTTTAGTAGGGCGGTAAGCTGGCTTTCCACTGAAAGGCCGGTGGCAAAGGCATCGTGCAAAACCGTGATGCCATCGTATGTAAAATCGTGCGAGAGGCCAACGTAGCTCCACGCCACCCGTCGCAGGCTACCCTCGGTGATGTTGCCCCAATCGTCCACCCCATCCAGGTAGGCGCGGCGGCGCAGCATCATGGCGGCGGAGGAAAGGGTGCAGGTGGAGCTGGTTTGCTGTTTCAAATAAAAGTCTGCCATGGTGCGTATATCGGCGGCAAAAGCCGAAGGAGCCAGTGTGAACACCATGCAAAGCGTTAAAAGAAGGGCTACAAAGCGTTTGCGCATGGAGCGACCTACTTCCTTTCAAGACAAAGTATTTATATTTTACCTTATTTTTTTCGTTAAGTCAACAAAATTTGTGTCGAAAAGCGCGGTGCCATGCCCCCGGCACGCCCCCGCCCGCCGGGAATTGGCGCAGGCACGGGCAAAATGCAGCGGGCCAAAAAGGGTGTGAAATTTATTGGGTAACGGCTGCCAAAAAGCCCCGCCCCGCACCAAATGGCACGGGGCGGAGCCCTTTAGCAACTGGCAATATTTAGCCATGAATAAACCAGCCGCACAAAAGCAAAGCAATCGGCGGCACTGGCCCCAGAGCGCTATGCCCAGGGCGCTACTGCCAGGGCGTTATGCCCCAAACAGTGCGGCCCAGGTTTTGGGGCCAATCTCGCCATCGGGCGTAAGGGCGTTCAGGGTTTGGTAGGCGGTAACGGCCTGCTCGGTTTTGGCGCCAAACACTCCATCGGCCGTCAGCGCGGGGATTAGCTGCTGTAGCTGCTGCTGGCTGCTTTTTACGGTTGCGCCGGTATTGCCATTTTTTTGAGGGATGCCGGGGTAAATTTCCCCCGCGCCATGCTGGTCGGCATAGGCGGCATACAGGCTTGCCCAGGTTTTGGGGCCAACCGCGCCATCCGCCGTTAGCCCCACCACGGTTTGGAAGGTTTTGACGGCGCTGGCCGTGCCCGCGCCAAACTTGCCATCCACCGTAAGCGCGGGGATGGCAGGCCAGCGGGTGCGCACCCCGTTAAGCCAGCGCTGCACCAGCGCGACATCCGGCCCGGAAGAACCACTGCGTAAAACAACGCCCCAGTAGGGAGGTTGAACGGTAATTGCCATAAAAATGCCCTCCTTTCGGTCATGTACATTCTATGCCGTGGCCCCGCAAAAGGTGCTGCCGGGGCGAAAAATTGCACAATTTTTTTTACCGCCACCACAGCCGCCACCCGCAAAACGACAAAATGTGAAGAAACTGTTGACAAACCCGCTTTGGCGGTCTAAAGTTGTAAACAATCAACATCCAAATGCGACGAACAGGACATGACCTACCACCATTTTGCTTGCAGAAAGCCGCCGGTTGTGCAAGGCGGCAGCAAAAAGCGGAAGGTTCTCCCCTGCCAGCAGCCCGTGTGAACGGTACAATGTGCGTGTACCTACTAGCGCGGGCCGGGTTCCCCCCGTTAACGGGGAGCATGGGCGTACCCAATGGCGGGTGCGCCCGTGGCAGAGCGGCTGCCGCGAGGCAGCAAGCGAAGTGGTATCGCGGAGGATATAACGGGCCTTCGTCTTCGGGTATGGCACAGCTATGGCTGTGCCACCGGGGGCGGGGGCCTTTTGTTTTCCCCCTATTTTGCCGCCGCGTTTGGGTGCTGGCGTATTGTAAGTAGAGGAAAGAGGTAAAAGAGATGAATACCCTGGTTATTGTTCTGATTGCGGCGGTTTGCCTGGCGGGTGCCTATGTGTTGTATGGGCGCTGGCTGGCAAACACCTGGGGGATTGACCCCACCGCAAAAACCCCCGCCACCCTGCACGAGGATGGCAAAGATTATGTGCCCACCAACGGTTGGACGGTGTTCAGCCACCAGTTTTCGTCCATTGCGGGGGCGGGCCCCGTTACGGGTGCCATCCAGGCGGCGGCCTTCGGCTGGCTGCCGGTGCTGCTGTGGGTGCTGATTGGCGGCATCTTCTTTGGTGCCGTAACCGATTTTGGCGCGCTTTACGCCTCGGTTAAAAACGATGGCAAATCCATGGGCCTGCTGATTGAAAAGTACATTGGCAAAGTAGGCCGCAAGCTGTTTTTACTGTTTTGCTGGCTGTTTACCCTGCTGGTAATTGCCGCCTTTGCCGATATGGTGGCCGGTACCTTCAACGCCTTTGTAACCAAGGACGGGGTAACCTGCCTGGCCCCCGCCGCCACCACCAACGGTGCCGCCGGTACCATCTCCATCTTGTTTATGGGCTTTGCCATGGTGTTTGGCCTGATTCAGAAAAAGCTTCACCTTTCCGGCTGGAAAGAGGCCGTGCTGGGCCTTGTTTGCACGGTGGCCGCGCTGGGCCTTGGGATGCTTGCCCCCCTGACGCTGGGCAAGGAGGGTTGGACCTACATCACCTTTATCTACATCTTTTTTGCGGCGGTGCTGCCCATGTGGCTGATGAAGCAGCCCCGCGATTATATGACGACCTTTATGTTTATTGGGATGATTGCCGGGGCTGCCATTGGCCTGCTGGTAGCCCACCCCACCATGAACCTGCCCGTTTACACCGGTTTCCAGAACGAGAAGCTGGGCGGGATGTTCCCCATTTTGTTTGTGACGGTGGCCTGCGGCGCGGTTTCGGGCTTCCACAGCCTTGTTTCCTCGGGCACCTCCTCCAAAACGGTGGAGAATGAAAAAGATATGCTGAAGGTTGGCTACGGGGCCATGGTGCTGGAAAGCCTGCTGGCCGTGCTTGCCCTTTGCGTGGCGGGCGCAGCCGCCGCAGCCGATGGCACGCCCGCCGCCGGCACCCCGTTCCAGGTGTTTAGCACCGGGGTTGCAGGCTTTTTTGAGATGTTTGGCGTGCCCACCTACGTTGCCACCTGCTTTATGACCATGTGCGTTTCGGCCCTGGCCCTGACCAGCCTGGATGCCGTGGCCCGCATTGGCCGGATGAGCTTCCAGGAGCTGTTCAGCGTGGACGATATGGCCCACGCCGAGCCGTGGCGGAAGCTGCTGTGCAACACCTATTTTTCCACCATCCTCACCCTGCTGTTCGGCTTTATTTTAACCCGCGTGGGTTACGCCAACATCTGGCCGCTGTTTGGCGCGGCCAACCAGCTGCTCTCGGCGTTGGTGCTGGTTACCCTTTGCGTATTTTTGAAGGTTACGGGCCGCAGCAACAAGATGCTGTTCCCCCCACTGATCATCATGCTGTGCGTCACCTTCACCGCCCTGGTAGAGCGGCTGATTGCCCTGGTGAAGGCCGTGATGGCAGGCAGCGCCGCCTTTATGGTGGAAGGGCTACAGCTTATTTTTGCCGTGCTGCTGATTGCTTTGGGCCTGACCATTGTTATCCACTCCCTGAAAGCCTACTTTGCCGCCCGCAACGAAACCCAGGCCGAAGTGAAGACGTAAGAAACGGGCTGGTTGGATAAGCCCACACAACCCGGTATCCCCTTACCACGATAAAAAACCACCGCAGCGGCCCTTGCACTTGGGGCGCTACGGTGGTTATTTTTATGGTCTTTTATGGCTGCCGGTGCCGCTCAGGCCCCGGGGTGGGTAGCAGGGCACGGTGCCCGCCTTATTTTTGTATTGTTTTATTTTTACTTGCGGTCGTCCCGGGGGGCGCGCAGCAGGCCCCAGCCCTCCTGCTTGGGCGGGGCGGGCTGGGTTTCCTCCTTGGTTACGTCCCGCATACTGACCTCCAGCACGCGGCGGTGGGCCGTTTTGGTTACGATGCCCTCGTACCGGCCAAGGCGGAAATGGTCGCCCACCTTGGGCAGGTGGCCGGTTTTCTCCTGCACCAGCCCGCTTACGGTGACCGAATCGATATCGTCATCCTCGGGCAGGGATAGTTTTTCAAACAGATCGTCCACGCTGGCCGCGCCGGAAATCAGCCAGCGGCCATTGCTTTGGGAGCGAAATTCCTCGGTGGCTTCATCGTGTTCGTCCCAAATTTCGCCTACCAGCTCCTCCAAAATATCTTCCAGGGTCACAATGCCCTCGGTGCCGACGTACTCATCCACCACCACGGCAAGGTGGTGGTGTTGCTCCCGCAGGGTGCGCAGCAGCGCGGAAATTTGGGTGGTGGCGGTGGTGTACAGGGTGGGGGTTACCAAATCGTCAATCGAGCCGCCGCTCCCCTTGCGGCGGGCAATATAATAATCTTTCTCATGAACAACGCCGATGATATTATCAATCGTTTCGTGGTAAACCGGCAACCGCGAATAGCCCGATTCGCTAAACGCATCGGCCAGCTCCTCCATCGAAACATCGTCGGCCACAGCCACCACATCCACGCGGGGGGTAAGCACTTCCTCAACCTCCACATCGTCAAACTCAATGGCGCTGCGTATCAGCTCGCTCTCCCGCCCGGTCAAGCCGCCGTCGTTCTCCGCTTCGCTGACCATGGTCATCAGCTCGCCTTCGGTGATGCCATCGTCCTCCTCGCCATGGAAATGGCGCTGCAAAAACTTTTTCCAGCCCGAAAACAGCAGGTTGGCGGGGGTAAACACCACCACCAGCACCTGCAAAATGGGGGCCACGGCGGTGGCAAACCGCTCGGGCATCTCTTTGGCAAGGCTTTTGGGGGTAATTTCGCCAAAAATCAAAATGACAATGGTCAGCACCACGGTGGAGATGGACGCGCCGTACTCCTGGCTGACATACTTGGTAAACAGCAGGGTGGCAACGGTGGCCGCCGTGATGTTTACAATGTTATTACCAATCAAAATGGTGGAGAGCAGGCTATCGTACCGTTCCGCCAGGGCCAGCACATGGCGGGCGCTCTCGTCCCCGTTATCGCTCCTGCTTTTTAGCCGAATCATGTTGAGGGAGGAAAACGCCGTTTCCGAAGCGGAAAAGAAGGCGGATAGCGCCACTAAGGTTACCAGCGCCGTAATTAAGGGAATACTGCCATCGTCCATGGAAGAAAAAATCAACTCTACTTTCGTTATAAATTGTTGTGCGGGCAGGCCCAGGCCGCAAGACGCACTACTTATTTGCAATAATAACATACATTTCGCGCCCGTGCAAGGATTTGACAGGGGTTTTACCCGCTTTTATAAAAATAGCCGGGCTGCCCACACCCTGGGGCCACCCGGCTGGTTTGCAATTATAGTGCGCAGGGGGTAAAACCGTTTTTGCCCAGCACCAGCACCTTTTCGTAGCCAAGCTGTTTGAGCTGGGCGGCGGCTTCGGTGTAGCCAAAGGTGAGCGCCGCGGCATCGTGGGCATCCGAGGTGATTACCACATTGCCGCCAAGGGGCAGCCATTCCTTCAGCAGAAGGTTGGAGGGGAAAAATTCATCCCGGAAGCCACGGTAAACGGCACCGGTGTTCACCTCCAGCACGCAGCGGTTGCGGGCCGCCGCCATCAGGGCGCTGTGGGCCGCATCGCGGTAGCGGGGGCTGCTCTCGTCAAAAAATTCGCCCTTGCCGTTAATTTTTTTGATAAGGTCAAAGTGGCCCAAAATGGTGGGCTTTTTTTCGGCCAGCTTTTCCACATTGGCAAAGTAGGCCTCGGCCACGGCCAGGCCGTCGCCGTCAAAATCGTCTTGGATGCAGGCGGCAAGGTCCGCCGGGCGCCAATCAATCTCGTAATATTTGCCGGTTTTTGGGCCCCGCACATAGTGGGTGCTGCCAATCCAATAGTCGTAACCGGCAGGGTCGGTGTCGGAGTACAAATCCCACTCGATACCGTACAAAATATCCAGCTTGCCCTCGTACTGCTTTTGCAACTTGGCAATTTCCACCTTATACTGCGCGGTGCGCCCGGGGCTCATGCAATACTCCAAATCGCAGGGGGTATGGCTGTGGCCCGAAAAGCCCAGCGTTTTTAGCCCGGCCCGCCAGGCGGCCACCGCCACCTCGTCCAGGGTGTTTTTTCCGTCACACAGCTTCGAGTGGGTGTGCACCGCACTCAACAAATATTCGCCTGCCATTACTGCATCCTCTCCTGCTTGATTTTATGGTCAATCACGTGTCGTTTTTCAAGTTCGCGGGTGATATCCTCCACCGAGATGCCCAGCTCAATCATCAGCACCATCACATGGTATGCCAAATCGCTGATTTCATACACGGTTTCTTCTTTATCCCGCTTTGCCCCCGCAATAATTACCTCGGTGGATTCCTCGCCCACCTTTTTCAGTATTTTTTCCAGCCCCTTGCCAAACAGGTAGGTGGTATAGCTCCCCTCCTGCGGGTTATTTTTGCGGCCCTCAATCAACTGGTAAAGCCCCTGCCAGGTGAACTGCTTGAGCTCCTCCGAGAGGTAAACCGTGTTAAAAAAGCAGCTTTCGGCCCCGGTGTGGCAGGCCGGGCCGGTTTTTACCACATCCACCACCAAAGCGTCCTTATCACAATCCGCCGTGATGGAAACCACCCGCTGCACATTGCCGCTGGTTTCGCCCTTGCGCCAAATTTCCTGGCGGCTGCGGCTGTAAAATACGGTGCGGCCCTCGGCAATGGTTAGGGCCAGCGTTTCGGCGTTCATGTAGGCAAGGGTCAACACCTCTTTGGTGTAATGGTCCTGCACAATGGCGGGGATTAGCCCGTTGGCATCAAATTTTAGCGCTGTTGAATTTTCGGTCATTTCCATAATATGCTGCTCCTGTTTTCTAATACCTATAGTCTAGCGTGTAACGGCGGATTTTGCAATGATAATTTTTGGCGGCGGTGGGGCGTTACACCCGCATCTCCACCCCTTGGGTGCGCAGGTACTTTTTTAAGGCGGTGATATCCACCTGCTTGGTGTGGAAAATGCTGGCGGCCAACCCGGCATCGATGCCGGGATGGGTGAAGAGGGCGGCAAAATCCTCGATTTTGCCCGCCCCGCCCGAGGCTATGATGGGCACATTGATCCGCTTGGCAACCGCGTCCAGCAGCGCCAAATCAAAGCCGTTTTTCACCCCATCGGTATCGATGGAATTGATTACCAGCTCCCCCGCGCCCTGCTTGACGCCCTCCACAATCCAGGCCAGGGCATCGATGCCAGTATTCTCCCGCCCGCCCTTGGTGAAAAGCATAAATTTGCCATCCACACGCTTGATATCGGTGGAAAGCACCACGCACTGGTTGCCGTATTTTTGGGCCGCCGCGTGGATAAGCCCCGGGTTTTTGATGGCCCCCGAATTTACGCTGACCTTATCGGCCCCGCATTTTAGCACACGGTCAAAATCCTCCAGCGTGTTGATGCCGCCCCCCACCGTGAGAGGGATAAAAATTTCCGATGCCACCTTGCGCAAAATATCGGTAAAAATACCCCGCCCTTCCACGCTGGCGGTGATATCGTAAAAAACCAGTTCGTCCGCCCCGGCGGCGTTATAGTAGCGGGCCATCTCCACCGGGTCGGCCATATCCTGCAAGCCCGCAAAGTTTACCCCTTTTACCACCCGCCCGTTTTTAACATCCAGGCAGGGGATGATGCGCTTGGTAATCATCTAGCTTCCCCCTTTTCGGCCTGCCGGCCCTTTTCCTGATACAGGGCCACCGCCTTTGCCAAATCAATCGCACCGGTGTAGATGCTCTTGCCCAAAATGGCAGCATGGCAGCCCATTTTTTGCAGTGTTTCCAGCTCCGGCAGGGCGGCAATGCCGCCCGAGGCCGTGATTTCCAGCCCCTGAATTTGCAGCAAATCACGGTACAGCGCCATATTCGTGCCCTGCATTGTGCCATCGCGCGAAATATCCGTTGCAATCACCGCCTGTACACCGGCGTCGGCGCAGCGGCGGCAAAAGGCAACGCCCGGCTCCGGGGTAATCTCTTTCCAGCCGTTCACCGCCACAAGGCCGTCCTTCATATCGACACCAACGGCAATGCTATCGCCGTATTTCTGCGCCATTTTTTCGGTGAAGGCAAAGTTTTTGACCGCCACCGTACCCAAAATGCAGCGGTTTACCCCGAGGGCAAGGTACTGCTTGATGCGCGCCTCGTCCCGGATGCCGCCGCCCACCTCGATATACAGCCCGCCCTGCTTGGCAATGGCGGCAATGGTGGCCATGTTGGCGGTGGTA
>JAQUSS010000022.1 GCA_028710135.1 Gemmiger sp.
TTTTCCTCCTTGTCAAAGCGCCTAAAAATAGCCGGTGTATCTATGGTTTTCTTTGGCTTTTCTTTTTAGGCAGTTTGTTGTGTTTTTGCCGCATCACGCCGATGTCGGCTTCCATGTTGCCATTATAGTGGGCCGCGCGCCTTTACACCATGAAAAAAGGCTCGGCTTTTTGTACTATTTCCCGTAACTTTTGCGGGGGCTGTATTTTTATCAGAAATCCTGCACTATTTCTCCCTCTTTGCGGCGGGCCGGGCATTTCCATGGACTTTATGAAGGGCCTTCGCTATAATAGAAAAAAATATAAAAAGATACATCGGCCTTCTTTATTAAAAGGAAAGGGGGAAACACCATGCGGCACAAAGGGCATTCCATCCGTTTCAGAATCATGCTGCTCAGTGCGGCATTTACTCTGCTGTTATCCTTCGCGCTGGGCTGCACAAGTTTTTTGATTTTTGAGCGCAGCACCCGCCGCAACCTGATTCAATCGGCGGAATTTAACCTGCAACTGGTGGCGGGGCTGGTAGAGCAGGATATCACCAGCCTAAAAATGCTTGCTAACCGCTGTGCGGTGGAGCCCACCACCGTCAGCTACCTGTCGGACCCGGCCTCCACACCCAAAAGTAGGCTGAATGCCTACGAAAAGGTGCTGGCACTCTACTCTGCCAACCCGGCAGCCGGTTACATCCAGCGGTTGATTGTCACCGATGGCAAGGCGGATATTTTACAGGTAGGTTCTCCCATCGTCAATGGCACCCCCATCACCCAATATACCCTTGCCCGGATGCCCGGCTGGGGGATGGACCCGGCCCAAAGCTGGAATACCGTATCGCGTGACCACTACGCAACCCCCGCGTACCCCAACTGCCTTCCTGTTTTGCAGCCGGTTTATTCCCGCACCCGCGCGCCCTGCGGGGTACTGCTGATGACCATCTCAACCGCGCTCATCACCCAGCGCCTGACCGATTATCAGCTGCGCGAGGGCGAGCAGTTGTATCTGGTGCTGGCCGGCGGAAGCTACCGCTTGGCAGGTGGCGAATTTTCGCTGACGGCGGAAACCCCCACGCCCGGGCGGCTGCTAAAGGGGATTGCCAGCAACACGGGCACCCTGGTGCAAGAATGCCGGGATGCGGGCGGGCAACACTATATTGCGGTTACCTGCCCGGCGGGCAATACGGGGTTGGCGTTGGCACAGTACCTGCCGGATTCACTTTTTGCCTCCCAGCGCATCATTTTGTGGGGCTACCTGTTGCTGGAAATTCTTTTGGTGTTGGGCCTAGCTTTTGGGATGTACCGTTACCTTGCCTATTTGATTGTCCGCCCGGTGGGGCGGCTGCAAAGCCGGATGGAGAAAATTTCCCAGGGGGATTTTACAGCGGATGCCAACATTGAGTGGGATAACGAGCTGGGGGAGATTGGCCGCGGCGTAAACCGCCTTTCGCAAAACATCCAAACGATGATGGAGGCACGGGTGGCCGATGAGCAGGAAAAGCAGCGCTTGGAGTACCGGATGCTGCAAAGCCAAATCAGCCCCCACTTTATCTATAATACACTAAATTCCATCAAATGGATGGCAACCATTCAACATTCCAGTGGGATAGCCGAGATGACCACCGCCCTTTCTCGCCTGCTTAAAAGCTTATCCAAGGGGAGCGAGGCGCTGATTCCGCTGCGGGAGGAATTTGCACTGCTGAACGATTACTGTGTGATTCAGCAGTACCGCTTTGGCGGGGCAATTACCCTGGATATCGCGGATATTTCGGACGAGGCGCTGTGTGAATGCCTAATTCCACGTTTTACCCTGCAACCCTTGGCCGAAAACGCCATCTTCCATGGCATCGAGCCGAACGGCGGCATTGGCAAAATTTGGCTGCATATTACCCAGGAGGAAAACGGTGATATCTGCATCACGATGGAGGACGACGGCGTGGGGATGCCGCCGGAACGGTTTGCCAAGCTGCTGGATGGCGCAGCGCAGCAGCCCGATGGGCAGTTCCGCCAGATTGGTGTTTACAACGTACACAGGCGGATACAATATGCCTTTGGGCCGCAGTACGGCGTTTCCGCCACCAGCGCGCCTGGCCAGGGCACCAAGCTGTATATCCGCATCCCCAACCGCACACAACCCACTGTCTAAAAAGCTGCATTCCGCAAGGGCTGCGGCGGGTTTGCACCCATGAATTTCTGGCTGTTAGAGGGCCGGATAGGAAAGGAATGAGAGGGCCGGGCATGATGAAAGTTTTGATTGCGGATGATGAACCACTGGTTTTGGTGGGGCTTCAATCCATGATACCGTGGCAGGAGCATGGTGTGGAAATTTGCGGCACCGCGCATAACGGCGAGCAGGCGTTACAGCTGATTGAAACCCAGCATCCGCAGATTGTGATTACCGATATCATGATGCCGCTGAAAACAGGGCTGGAAATTCTGCGGGCCTGCCGCGATACGGGCGCCGAGCTGCCTGTATTTATCATGCTGACCAGCTATGAGGATTTTTCTTACGCCAAGGAGGCACTGCACTACGGTGCGGTAGAGTATTTAATCAAGCTGGAGCTTACCCCCTCCTCGCTGGGCAGCGTGGTGGATGCCGCCTGTGAGCGGGTGAAAAAGCTGGAGAGTGCATCGGCCCCCGGGGCACCGGGGTACAGTGGCCTGCAAATTTACCGGGACAAGTTTTTTGTGCGCCTGTACAATGACCTTTTTGGTACGCGCGAACAGTTTTTGCTACAGGGTGAGGCACTGGGCCTACAATTTGCTGTGGGCAAGTACACCGTTATCGCCGGTGAGATTGAGGAACAGCCCCTAATCACCGCCATGGAGCAGGCCATCACGCTTTACAGCAGCGCCACCGAAATTGTGCGCGATACCGTTGAAAAGTTTGCACCCTGCTACATGACCAGCCTAGATTTGCGGCACTTTAACATCCTGTTGGATTTGCAGGCCCTGCCGGAGGGCTGGCAAAACCGGCTGGCCGAAATTTTGCACACGGCGGTGCGCAATGTGCGCAGCTACTTTAACGTACAGGTGCTGTGTGCGGCGGGGGCCTGTGTGGAGGATGTTTATCTGGCTGGGCACTCCTACAGCAGCGCCCGGCTGCTGCTGCCCCAGCTGACACCTGCCTGCCCCATCCAGATTGGCGAGGGCCACGCAAGCGGGGAGGGGGAGCAGGCCGCTAGCGTTTTGCGCCTGGCGGATTTCCGGGGGGCGCTGGCCCGTGCCTTTGAGGAGCTGGATACCGAAGCGCTGGGCGATACCATTGGCCGGATTGCCGATGCCTGCGATGCTTGCCCGGCGGACAAGGCGCAGGCCATGAACGCGGCGGGCAGCCTGCTGCATATGGCAACCTCGCTGTTGCCCGAGGGGGAGGCCACCGTTGAGCATATCTTTGCCGATGAGCCGGACAATTATCTTTCGCTTTACCGCCTTGGCACCACAAAGCTGTGTACACAGTGGATGCGCCGCCTGCGAGATGGCCTTTGCGCAACGCTACAGGAACGCAAGCAGGGCTATAAAAAACGTATCATCCTCAATGTGCAGGAATATATCCGCAGCAATCTCAGCAAACGGCTGCTGCTGGGGGATGTGGCGGCGGCCTTCAACTTCAGCCCCAACTACCTAAGCCAGCTATTTGCACAATCCTCCGATAAACACTTTGTTGATTATGTCACCGAGGAAAAAATTGGTGCGGCCAAAACCATGTTGGCGCAGGGCGATAAAAAGGTTTACGAGGTGGCCGAGTGCCTTGGTTACGAAAACGCCTTCTATTTCAGCAAGGTATTTAAAAAGGTTACGGGCCAAACCCCGCGCGAGTACCTGCAAGGGCATTACCAGTAAAACGCAAAAAGCAAAGCCGCTGGAATCTTCCAGCGGCCTTGTTATTGTTTGCTTAATAGCGCAGCGTCATGATGGAGTGAGGGTTGCTGGTGAATTCTGCCAACTGGGTTTGGCAGCGCAGGATAAATTTTACAGGGGCATCGGTGCGGTTCAGCACAACCGTTACCAGCTCACCATCCGGGTTGCAGAAGGAGATGCTATCCAGCTTTTCGGTGTAGATGCTACTGCCGATGCGCCGCGCACCGGGGTGGATAAATTTGCTGAAATGCCCGGTGTAATAGTACCCTGGGGCGTAAAAAAGTGTGCCGCCCGTCGAAAAATCCACCATCATGGGGGATTTGCCATTGGCATGGTCGTGGTTGGGCATACCTTTTTCGTCCAAAATCAAGTTCCAAATATACCAGGAGCTGACAAAATTGGCCATATCCCCAATGATGTGGTGGGCCACCCGCTCGCCCATATCCCAGGTATATATCGGGTTGCAGCCCATGCTGTTCTCGGTGGAAATCAGGTGGAGCTGCGGGTATTTTTCGTGGGTGATGCGCAGCGCGTCAAAATGCTCGCCGGAATACCAGTGTACCGCTTCACCGTAGATGTAGGCCGCCGCCGCAGGGTCGCCCATGGCGGCATCGGCCCGCTCCACCGTGCGCTCCTTGTTATGGTCCCAAATCAGCAACTTTACATCGTCCAGTTGGGCTTTTTGCAGCGCTGGGCCCAGATAATCCCGCACAAAATCCTTTTCTTCCTCGGCGCTGTACTCGCAGGATTCCCACGGCTGGGGGGCTTTGGCTTCATTTTGTACCGTCACACCCCAAATGGGTACCCCTGCCTCGGCGTAAGCCTGGATGTATTTTACAAAATACTGGCTCCAGCTTTCCCGGCATTCCGGGCGCAGGGCCGTGCCCCACAGCATACTGTTGTTCTCCTTCATCCAAGCAGGGGGGCTCCAGGGGCTTGATAAAATATCCATATGCGGGGCCAGCTCCCGCGCGCGCCGCAGCATGGGTAATAGCTCCTTCTTGTCGTGCGCGATGGAAAATTTTTCAAGCGCATAGTCCTGGTCGGTGTCATCATAGCTGTAGCTCTCGGTTGAAAAATCGCAGCTACCCATGTTGACGCGGCAGAAGCGGAACCCGATGCCCAGCTCTGGGTCAAAATAGGCGCGCAGCACTTCATCGCGCTTTTTAGCGGAAAGCAGGCTGAGGTTGTGGGCAACACCCTCCGTCAGGGCACCGCCAAAGCCTTCCACCTCCTGGTATTTTACCTCGGGATAGATGCAGAGCAGCTCGTTCTCCACCCCCGCTTCATCGTTGCTGAAAAACACGGGGGCACCGGGGGAAAAGCGCGCACCCGCTTGGTCGGTGTAAATCACTTTTACATAATCTTTCATTGCAAAAAGCCTCCTAATCATATGGGCAGGGGCTGGTGCTACCGGGCGCACCCTGCCGGGATGAACCTATTATAAAAAAACGAAGGCGCGCTTTGAATGAAAAAAATCTACATTACCAGTAAAAAGCAATGATGTTTTGCAAACCCGCCGTACCGGCGAATGCCGCACCCCCCTTTTTTAAGAGGCGTGGGATGGCCCGGCGTGCCCGGCCGCCTGCTTGCCCCGGCGGGCACAGAGGTATACGTGCTTTTTAAAAAGGGTTGGCAGAGGGTCGGCAAAGAAATAGCAAAGGGGCAGAAGCTGTTTTCGCTTCTGCCCCTTTAAAATGGCGGGTTCTATTTGTACGGCCGCCTGTGCCTTGCGCGGCAAAACCGGCGGATACGCTGCCCCGGGTGGCGCCTAGGGGTAAGCGTTGGGGCTGGCCTTGCCCGGCGTTTAGCCGCCGCAGGTGTTTATGGTGACCGGGTGGCCGCCGTGGGGGTGTATGGTTAGGGTGCCGCCGCAGGCTTCAATAACCGGTGCGTTGGCCAAGCGCTCGCGCGCGGCGGGGGAGATATCGCCAAAGATGCTGTGCACCAGCAGGTGGGTGCCGGGCTCCAGCCGGGCCGTGATGGTGGGTATGCCCACCAGGTTGGCCATCAGGTTGGTATTGGGGAAGGGGCGAATCATGCTGGCGGTGCAGGGCGCCGTGGCGTAGATGCCCACCGCGCCCCAGGGCTGTAAGGTGCAAATGCCGTTTTCGGATTGCAGCACCTCCCCACTGGGGTGGCGTTTATCGGGCAGCTCCGTGCCGCCCGCTGCGTAGGCATCCACCGGCAGGGCAAAGCCGCCATCCGCAATATCGATAGGCTGCGCGGTGGTGATTTTATGCACCCGCACGTGCCACGGCCCGCCGCAGGGTATCACCCAGCTCTCGGCGGTGGTGCCAGGCAGCAGGGTGTAGGTGGTGTGGTTGTAATCGGCGCAAAAATCGTAGGCCGTAACCTCGTCCCGCATGCGGTAGAAGTTGAACCCGGCGGGGCTGGCCGCGAGGGCACAGTCAAACGCACCATCGTCCAGCCGGTTGCCGCGGGGGATGCAGAAGCCGAACCGGTTGGAGTAAACAAATTTTTCGTACTTGGCGGCACAGTTGCCGTGGTTGGCGCTGTGCTGGCCCACCGGGTACATCGTTATATGGTCGGTGCCGGCTACCTCGTCATGGCAAAGCAACATTCGCGGCTCGGGCAGCAGAACCTGGGCGGCGTGGGGCAGCGGCTCCTCCGGCGTTTGCCAAAAGGGGTGGTTTTCCGGCAGGGCCAGGAACAAAAATGCTTTGAAGGCCCAGTAGGGGGAGCCATGGGCGTTGTAGCACTCGCTCATAATCAGGTTGGGGTATTGGTAGCCGATGGTCAAAATGCCATCCGGCCCGGTGATGGGCTGCTGCATCCAGTGGCGCAGGTTTTGCAGCAGCAGGTGGCGGGTTGCACCCCAGGGCAGGCCATCGCCCCCGGCCAGCGCCAGCGCCGCAAAAAAGGCGCTGTGGGCAAACCGGTAGGTCAGGCTGCGCCCAAAGGGAATTTCGGCCCCGTCATCGGCAAACCACTGGGCAAACTGGGGGGCAAAGGCGGCGCTGCGCGCCCGGTAGGCTTGGCGGCGCGCCTCGTCGCCCTGCGGCGCCAGGGCAGACCACACCAGCGAATAAAAGTGCATGGCGAAGGGAATATAGTAATCCAGTTGGCCGTCGTGGCCGTCAAAATACCAGCCCTGCCCAATGTAGCAGTGCTCGATCACGGCATAGTCCTGCGCCAGGCGTTCCTCGTTGACGGGTAGGCCCAGCCGCGCAAAGGTCATGTTGGTCAAAATGCGGAAAAAGCACCAGTTGTTGGGGGAGAGCTTGTGCTCGTTCATCTGGTTCAGCCAGGTGTACACGTTTTGGCGCTGGGCTTCGGTTAGCGGGTTCCACAATACCTGGGGGGCCAGGCTCAGGGCAACATCCAGCGCGGCGGTTTCCACCATTTTCTGGTCAAAGTCCATAATCGGGCCCCAGTAGCCGGGGTCAGCGGGGTCGGTGCCGTGGATTAACCCCTCCAGGTACAGGGCCTCCCACTCGGCAATCTCGGCCTGCTGCGCGGCGGGCAGGCGGGTGTTATCGCCCGCAAACAGGGGCCCAAGGCCCCACAGCACGCGAGCCCAGCCCTCCATCCGGGCATCCCGCTCGGAATAAAAGGCGCAGGTGCTGCCCAAATGCAGCAGGCTTTTGCCTGCCGAATAGTAGGGCTTGAGCGGGCGGCAAAGGTCCAGCAGCAGGGTCACGGCATCCTGGCGGCTCTGCAGCGGGTTCTGTGCCAATTTTTGCTGAAACAATTCCATCGTATCAACTCCTGTAGGTTGGGTCGGCCGGGGGTCAGTGCTGGTCAAAATCCCAGGCGATCAGGTTGGCGGTCAAGCGGGAATCCACCGGGTCAACGTCCACCGCATCGGTGCGCAGCGCGCTGACAAGGATTTGGCCCTTGCCAATGTTGGCGGAAAACAGCGGTGTGCCGCCAAACTGCTTGTAATCGGTTGGCTTGTTGATGTAGCCGTGCCATTCCAGCGTTTCGGCCAGCACCTGTATTGCGGGGCTGAAACGGTCTACACTGTAGCGGCCAAGGGCGGCGTAGGGCACCTGGCAGCCATCGGCAAACCAGGCAAGGTCCAAGGGTTCCAGCCCATCAAAGGCCGTGCTTTCGGGGATGTTCATCGTCACAATCTCCTGCCGGTTGGCGGTGAAGGGGGCGCTTAAGCCGCCCAGCAGGGCATCGGGCAGTGCCTTTTGGGCCAGTAGCACCACCCTGCCGCCCGCGGCGGCAAAGGCGTGCAGCTTGGCGGCCAGGGCTTCGCCCGGCGTACCGCTGACAACCAGGCGGCCGGGCTGGCCCACCAGGGCGGCAACATCCCCGCAGGGCTGGGCATTGACGGCGTAGCGGGCAAGCAATGCCGCGCTGGCGGCATCATCCGCCGGATAGTAGCAGGGCTCCGGGCAGGCGGCGCGCTGCCCCCAGGCAGGGCTGGCCAGCAGCAGCTCGTACTCGTTGCGGGAGAGAACCTCGCCCCCGCAGCGCACCTTCAAAACCAGCTTGGCCTCCACCCGTTCTGCCGGCAGCTGCGCGGGGATGGCCAGGCAAAGGCTTTTTGCCCGGGTTTGGAAGTAGGGCAAATCCCCATACGGGATGCTTTCCGCGGCCAAAACGGCATCGCCCGCCACCAGGGTGGCTTCCACCACCGGGCCAGCCAGGGCTTCGCCGCTCAGCGAATCGTTAATCAGGGTGATGGTGGTGGAAATGGTGCTGCCCGCGTAAAAATGGCGGCCCCAGAGTTCGGCACTGGCCAAAACCGGCTGGTAGGCGGTTTTTAAGCAGCGGGCGGCGCGCATCGGCTGGATGCGGGCCGCGTTGTTTTGCTGGTAGAACCAGGTTTCAAACGCAAACAGAATCACCCCGCAGGTGCGGCCATGCTCCACCCGGCGCAGCGTTTCGGCCAGCTCCTTGGTCAGCATGGCGTGGCGGGCCAAAAAGTAGGCGGGGTCGTTATATTCATACGCCTTTTTGCCCACGGTGGTTTGGGGCGTTTGGTGCATATACAGGTAGGCGCGGGTGGGCAGGCCGTCCTCGGCGCGGGGGTAGCCGGTGGCGCATTCCTGCGACATACAGGGGCGGCCGGGGGTGGTGTATTCCGCGCCAAATTCCCCCCTCATAAAGTGGAAGAAGCAGGGGTTGTACCAGCCGTAATAGCCGTGCGGGTCATCCATATCGCCGTCATCGTAGCCGTGGGCGCGGATGATGCGCTCGTACCGGCCGGTTTTTACCGCATGGTTGCGGTAGTAGGCCGAATCGCAGACAAGCGGCAGGTGGGGGATGGTTTTGCGTTCCAGCTCAATGCCACCCTGCAAAATGCGCCCCTTCTCAATCACAACCTCATCGGGGGCTTCGTGCAGGTAAAACTTCATCTCGTTGTTCATCGTCAGCAAAAACAGCGAGGGGCGGTTGCGGTGCCGTTTGAGCAGCGCCTCCAGCTCCGCCTTCCAGATGGCGATGGAGCGCTTGGAGGGAATATGCTCAAGCATCAGCCAGGTCCAAGTTCCCTCAAAGGAAATCAGCAGCCCGGCTTCATCGGCAGCATCCAGCCAAACGCTGGTCCAGGGGGCTACATGGGTGCGGGTGGCAATCACGTTGTGGGCCAGCGCCTGGCGCATGAAGGCGGTGGCCAGCGCACGGTCGTTGGGCTTGACATGGGCGGGCATATGGTTGCCGCCGCGCACCCACAGCGGCTTGCCGTTGTAGTAAAGCGTTTCGCCGCGAAATTCTACCGTGCGGAAACCCACGGTTTCGTGCAGGGTATCCACCACCACGCCATCCTGGCAAAGCCGCAGGCACAAATCATACAGGCTGGGCGCGCCGGGGCCCCACAGGTGGGGCTGAACGGTGGGCGTTTGGAAGGCCACCGTGCGGCGTTCCCCGGCGGCAAGCGAGGCATCCTCCACCTTGCCGCTGCAAAGCAGCTCCCCCGTGGCCTTGTGGGTGATGGCGTAGGATAGGGTGACGGCCTGCGCGGTATCGCCGCTGTTGGCGTATTGGAGCTGGATGGAGGCATCCTGTAGCGTGGGGCGGAAATAGCATTCCTCCAGGTGGGTTTTGGCGGTGATGATAAGCTTGACCTTGCGCCAGATGCCCCCCGGCTGCCCGCCGTAAAAGCCATGCGGGATATCGTTGGTGCAAAATTCCCGGCGGCTGAATTTGGTGGAAACCTCGCCGTCCGCATCCAAAATATCCCAGGCGGTGGCGTAGTTATCATCAATGGCGGCCGAGTCGAACGCGTGCTCCGATTCGCTGCTCAAAGCGCGGTGTACTTCCACCGCGATAACGTTGCGCCCCTCCACCAGGTAATCGCTCACATCCACCTGCTGCGGGGCAAACATCCCAATGTTCTCATGCACCTTCACGCCGTTAAAGTAGACCGCGCTGATCAGGGCAATGCCCTCAAAATCCAGCACCACCCGCTTTTGGCGGATGCCCTTTGGCAAATCAAGGTAGTGGCGGTACCAGGCGTATTTGGTGGCCTCATAGTCAAAGCTCAGGTTGCGGCAGCGGGTGGTTTCCTCCACCAGGTAGCTGTCGTTCATCCCTTTATTTAGGTCTTTCATGTTTTCGCCTTCCAGCCAGGCGCGCAGCGGCACCCAGGAGGCAGGCACCGCCATCACATGGGCGGCGGCATCGTCAAAGCTTTTGGCCTGCGGCTGGGCGGTGGCCTCGTACCCCGGCACAAACAGCCAATTGCCGTTTAACGAAAGCTCCAACCGTTCCTCCGGCAGGGCGGGGACAACATAGGGGCGGTAGGCGGCACGCTCGCGCCGGCGCTGCTGCTCCTTCTCGGCGGGGGTGGGGGTTACAGTATCTAGGTAATCGGGGGCCTTCACCACATCGCGCAGGGCATCGGGGGCAACCTCCTCCACCTGTAGGTTGCGGAACTCGGTGGGCAGATAGCTGCCGCCCACCGAAACACTGCCCTCGGCAAAGGGCGCGTCCTCGTCCTGGTAGCAGAGCAGCGGCTTCTTTTCATCACCCAGGTAAACCGCAATGGTTTGCCCCGCAAAAACGATGCGCAGGTGGTACCATACCCCCGGCTGGGGGGAAAATTCAAGCGGGCGCAGTGCCAGCATTTTGTCGTAGCCCTCGGCACCCATCCGGGCCAGGTAAATGTGGTTGTTGTTGCCACCGCGCAGGGCAACCAGGTAGCGGTAGTCCCGGCTATAATGGCGCACCCCTGCCCAAATTTGCACCTGGGGCGCATCCGCGGGGCAGCGGGCATCAAACGCGAAGGATAGGTTGGCCAGCTTCAGCGCCTCGGCGCTGGCCCAGCCATCCTCCACCGTCAACACATCGCCCGCAACCGTGCAACGGCCACGGTCGTGCATCTGCCAGCGGCAGCCGGGTTTACCCTGAAGCGGGAAGGAAAAGGCGGATTCTTTCATCTACAAACACTCCTTAAAATGGGGCTACGCAAGCGGCACGGCAGCGCAGATGGTTTGGCAAAAGGCGTTTGGCAAACCCGGCGGTGTTTCGGTTGGTACCGGCACCCCGCCCGCGCGGCCAGACAAAATGCCCAAAGCGTTCCTGCAATATGATATACCAAAATAAAGCGCGGTGCAAGCCTAAAAGCTGAAAATTGCTTTAAAAATCCGCTAAAACTAGAAAAAACAGAGGTTTTGACAAAAATGCAAGCAAAAATTTGACAACGGCTCACTTGAATGATATAACAAATGAAAGGAAAAGCGCAAGGAGGAAAAGATATGACCACAATGACCATGTACGAGCAATGGGCAAGCCCGGTGATCCGCCAGATACGGGAGAAGCTGGCCTGGAGCAGCGAGAAAAACAAGGATAAACTTCCCTACACAACGGGGCCGGACGGCAGCTACCTGGACCGTGCCGCCGGCAACGACTGCAACGGGTTGAGCTGGTGGACCAACGGCTTTTGGGGCGGCACCATGTGGCTGCTCTACCAGGATACCCAGCAGGAAGGCTATAAGGAGATTGCCCAGGCCGCCGAACAGCGGATGGATGCCTGCTTCAACTTTTTCTACGGCCTCAACCACGATGCGGGGTTTATGTTCCAGCCCACCGCGGTGGAGGATTACCGGCTGACCGGCAATGAGGCATCCCGCAGGCGGGGGCTGTATGCCGCCACCCTACTGGCGGGGCGGTTTAACCCGGTGGGCAAATTTATCCGCGCGTGGGATGGCGCCTGGCCGGGGGCCGATACCCGCGGCTGGGCCATCATCGACTGTATGTGCAACCTGCCGCTCCTCTACTGGGCCAGCCGGGAAAGTAACGACCCCCGCTATAAGCAGGTGGCCATGCTGCACGCCGATACCGCCATGCAGCACTTTATCCGGGCAGATGGTTCGGTTCGGCACATTATTGAGTTTGACCCCGAAACCGGTGCCTACCTGCGCAGCCACGGCGGCCAGGGCTACGGCCACGGCTCGGCCTGGGCGCGCGGGCAAGCCTGGGCGGTGTACGGCTTTACCCTAAGCTACCTGTACACCGGCAAGGAGGAATACCGCGCCGCCGCCCAAAAGGTTGCGGATTACTGCCTGGCCCACCTGCCCCAAAACGGCCTGGTACCCTGCGATTTTACCCAGCCCGCCCAACCGGCGTGGGAGGATTCCTGCGCGGCGGCCATTTTGGCAAGCGGCATTTGGGAGCTGGCCGAGGCCCTGCCCGGCGCGGCGGAAAAGGAACACTACCACCAGGCGGCCTGGCGGTTGGCGGATGCACTTTACCGCCAGCGCACCGATTGGAGCCGTGGCTGCGATGCCATTGTGCAGAACTGCACCGCCGCCTACCACGATAAAAACCACCACTTTCCCATGAACTATGCCGACTATTATTTTATAGAGGCCGTTTACAAGATGGCCGGGAAAAACTATATGCCGTGGTAAGGTAACGATGCCATGGTAAGGTAAAAAGAAACAGCGGGGTGCCGGTGGGCGTCCCGCTGTTTTTGGGCTGGTGGGTCAAAGCAAGCGCGGCGCGGCGGTGGAGGCACGCACCACCAGCTCCACCGGCACCGTGATGCGGCAGGCCGGTTTTGTGGCGGGGGCATCCATCAGGTCCAGCAAGGCATCGCTTACACACTGGCCAATTTTGGCGAAATTTTGGTTCACCGTGGTGATATCGGCATTTTTGGCAAAAGCGCTGTTATCAAACCCGCAAATGCTTATATCCTGGGGCACCTGAAGGCCAAGGTGGGCGCAGCAAACCTTGATGGCCGCGGCAACACCATCGTTCTCGGCAAAAATGGCGGTGATGCCGGCGGCATACAGCTGCCGAATCACGGCGTGGGCCGGGTGCTCGGGGTTCTGCGAAATTTGGCTGGCAACCATATTCAAGGGCGCGTAGATGACATTTTGGGGGTTGGGGGGGATGCCATATGCCCGCAGTGCATCCAGGTACCCGCCAAAACGGTTGCGCACCGAGGAGGTTTCCTCAATGGGGGCGGTGGTTAGAAAGGCAATGTTGCGGTGCCCCAAATCCAAAAGATGCTGGGTGGCAAGGCGGCCCCCCTCAAAGTTATCCGAAATAATGTTGGAGAGATAGGGGCAATCGGTGGCTTTATCAATAACCACCACCGGCACGTTGGCCATCACAAACTCGTTGAGCAGGTTCAGGTTAATTTTATCCCGCATGGGGTAGTATACCAGGCCGGAAATGTTTTGGGTAAGCAGCAGCTTCAGGTTGGCCTTCTCCTTGGGGAGCGAGGTATCGGTGGTGTGGATGCTGATGAAATAGCCGCTTTGGTTGAGGTTGCGGTTGATGGTTTCAATGGCATCAAACATACCGCCCTTGGTAATGTCAAAAGGGAGGAGCAGGGATACCATCTTGGAGGTTTCGCGCGGGGTGGTGGGGGCGTTCATGCTGCTATGGGCGTTGCGGGTTACAAAGCTGCCCACCCCACGCTTGCGGTAGAGAACGCCTTGGCTTTCAAGGTCGGTGATGGCGCGCTTGGCGGTGATGCGGCTGACACCATATTTTTCCGAAATTTGTCTTTCGGTGCAGATCGGCTGGCTGTAAGAGAAATCATTGCTGCGAATTTGCGCTAGCAAATCCTCCATGATTAGCTCGTATTTGGGCCTTCCGTACTGGCTGTTGTCCATAAAAATGATTCCTCCACAGCAAATTCTGTATACCAAATCCCGGCAAAGGCAAAAATGCCTGCGCACCTACGGTGGAGGGGGAACTTGATATATATTCGGTTACTTTGATATATATTGTGATTATACATGGAGCCGAATGTACTTGTCAATGGCTGGCACCAAGTATTTTTGGCCCGGCCCATCCAACGGCTGCCAGGGGAAGAATGGGGGAGGAGAAGGGAGAATAAAAGAGAAAATGGCCCCGAAGCCCCGGGCTTTTCCCACCAAAAAACAGTTGACAAGGGCCCGGTTTAATGCTAGCGTATGATATACCAAACAAAGTGCCGCATTTCAAACCGGGCGGCCGGGCGCAGCAACCTTTGCGCGTGCGGCGGCAGGCCCGGGGGTGTGCGCATACGCACAAAAAGGAGATTGCTATGCAAAAGGTACAAGATACCGCGAAGGAACGTGCCCAGGCCTTGGTTGCCCGGATGACACTGGCGGAAAAAACCGCCCTGTTAAGCTACCGCTCCCCACCCATCGACCGTTTGGGCATCCCGGCCTACAACTGGTGGAACGAGGCACTGCATGGGGTGGCCCGGGCAGGCACGGCCACGGTGTTCCCCCAGGTGATTGGCCTGGCTGCAAGCTTTGATACGGCGCTGGTTCACCGGGTGGCCGATGCCATTGCCACCGAGGGGCGCGCCAAATACAATGAAAACCAGCGCAAGAAGGATTGCGACATTTATAAGGGGCTGACGTTCTGGTGCCCCAACGTCAATATTTTCCGCGACCCACGCTGGGGGCGCGGCCACGAAACCTTTGGCGAGGACCCCTTTCTAACCGCCCGGCTGGGCGTTGCCTACATTCAAGGGCTGCAAGGGGAGGGCGCCACCTTAAAAAGCGCCGCCTGCGCCAAGCATTTTGCCGCGCACAGCGGCCCGGAGGAGGGGCGGCATTCCTTTGATTCGGTTGTATCGCAAAAAGATTTGTGGGAAACCTACCTGCCCGCCTTCGAGGCCTGCGTCAAGGAGGCGCGGGTGGAGGGCGTTATGGGGGCCTACAACAGCCTAGACGGGGTGCCCTGCTGCGGCAACAAAACCCTTCTGCAAGAAATTTTGCGGGAAAAATGGGGCTTTGATGGCTATGTGGTTTCCGATTGCGGCGCGATAGCGGACTTCCACCTGCACCATGGGGTGACCGCCACCGAGGAGCAATCCGCCGCCATGGCGGTGGATGCCGGGTGCGATTTGAACTGTGGCACCGTCTACCTGCGGGTGATGCAGGCCGTGCAGGATGGCCTGCTGGACGAAGCAAAGGTGGATACGGCGGCCACCCACCTGCTGGCAACCCGCATCCGCTTGGGGATGCTGGATGGCAGCGAATACGATACCATCCCCTACGAGGTGGTGGAGTGCCCCGCGCATTTGGCCCTGAGCGAGGAGGCCGCCCGCCGCAGCATGGTGCTGCTAAAAAATAACGGGCTGCTGCCCCTTGATAAAAAACAATGTAAAACCATTGGGGTGATCGGCCCGGATGCCGATAGCCGCAGCGTTTTGCAGGGAAATTATTTCGGAACCTCCTCCCACAACACCACCCTGCTGGAGGGGATTCAGCAGGCGGTGGGGGCGGATACCCGCGTTCTCTACGCGGCGGGCAGCCACCTTTACCGCGCTGCGGCGCAGGGCGGTGCCTTCTCCGGCGACCGCCGGGGCGAGGCCCTCTCGGTGGCCGAGCGGAGCGATGTCGTCATCCTGTGCCTGGGGCTTGACCCCACCATTGAGGGGGAGCAGGGGGATGCCAGCAACGAGTACGCTGCCGGGGATAAGCGCACCCTTGGCCTGCCCACAACCCAGCAGGAGCTGCTGGAGGCCGTGCTGGCCCTAGGCAGGCCCACGGTGCTGTGTGTGACGGCGGGCAGCGCGCTGGATTTGCAGGTGGCGGCAGAGAAAGCCGATGCCATTTTGCAGGTTTGGTACCCCGGCGCGCGGGGCGGCAAAGCGATGGCTGACCTGCTGTTTGGCAAGGCATCCCCCAGCGCCAAGCTGCCGGTAACCTTCTACCGCACCGCCGAAGATTTGCCGGCCTTTGAGGAATATGCCATAGCGGGGCGCACCTACCGCTATTTCCAAAAGGAACCCCTGTACCCCTTTGGCTATGGCTTAAACTACGGCGATATCCGCTGCACGGGCGCACAGCTGGAAAGGGCGGGCGAGGGGCTTTGCATCCACGCCACCCTCACCAACAGTGGGCGGTATGCGGCCGGGGATGTGCTACAGGTTTATGTTAAGGTGCTGGAATCCGCGTGGGCGGTGCCCAATTATAGCCTGTGCGCCTTCCAGCCCTTTGCGTTGCAACCGGGCGAAAGCCGGGTGCTAACCCTTGGGGTTGGCCCGCAAGCTTTGGAGGTTGTCAACGATGCGGGGGAGCGGGTGCCCGGCGGCAAGCGGTTCCGCTTTTATGTAGGGTGCAGCCAGCCCGATGCCCGCAGCGTGGCCCTTTGCGGCAAACAGCCGGTGGAGCTGGCCTATACCCTGTAAAAGGGGGCTGGGCAATTTGTAAAATGGCGGGGCAATCGGCGGTAGCGGGGCCGTAAAAGGGCGCGGTGGCTGCGGCCACCGGCGCCATCTGCCTGCCAAAAGCGGTGGCCCGCGCCGCTTCCGGTAGCCTGGCAGGGGCCGGGTGTGGGCTTGTCGTGGGCCTGTCGTGGGCCTGTCGTGGGCCTGGCAACCCGGCGGCGGGGGCTAAAGGAAGCCTTCAAGCCGGGTTTTAGCTTGTGATTGATATATCATTCTCAACCAAAACGGCGAAATATACCCTGCTTTTGCTGCCACACAACGAAATAGACAAAACAAAAACCTCGTATTTGTGCGACTATACCAAAAAATGTGCAAATTCCAAAAACTATATTGACATATCAAACCGTAAAAAGTATAATTTGTTATGTCAAAGAGGAACACGCATTTGAGAGAACACAAGCAAACACATTGGAAATTTTGAAGGAGAGTGAATTCATGAAAAACAACTTGAAAAAAGGCACTGCCCTGACAATGGCGGCGGCCCTGGCACTGAGCCTGTCGGCCTGCGGTGGCACGGCTGCTTCCAGCACCGCCCCGGCAGCGGACAGCACCACCTCTACAGCGGGCAGCACCGCCGAAACAACCGGCGCGGTTGCCCCCGATGACGGCAACACCACCCTGAAGGTTTTTGGCGATGCCAGCGTATGGCTGCCCAGCAACGAAACCAGCGTGGATGCCAGCCCGTTCCTAGTGGAGCTGCAAAAGGCCACAGGGGTTACACTGGATCTCACGGCCATCTCCGGCGATACCCAGCAGCAGTTCAACCTGATGATTGCCGGCGGCCAGGATAACCTGCCCGACATCATTGATAATACCAACCGCTTTGAGGGCGGCGCACAGGCTGCCTACGAGAGTGGCTACATCATCGATTTGACCCCCTACATCGATGAGTACGCGCCCAATTACCGCAAGTATTTGGATGAGCACCCCGACATTGACCGTTTGATGAAAACCGATGACGGCAAGTACTTAACCTTCCCCATGATTCGCGGCGATGACGCGCTGTGCAGCTTCAACGGCCTGATTGTCCGCAAGGACTGGCTGGATGCCGACGGCCTTTCGGTGCCTGTAACGATGGACGATTGGCACACCATGCTGACCACCTTTAAGGAGAAGAACGGTGCCACCGCCCCGCTGGTTATCGATGCCAAAAACCACTGGCACTACCGCAACTTTGCTTCTGCCTACGGCGCGGATTACGAATATTATGTAAACGATGACGGCAAGGTCGATTTTGGGCCTATCCAGCCCGGCTTTAAAGATTACCTGACCGAGATGAACAAGTGGTACGAGGAAGGCCTGATTGACCAGAACTACCTCACCGCAGACCAAAACGCCCGCGAAGCAGCCATCACCAGCGGCCAGGCCGGCGCACTGTGGTACGCGGTTGGCGGCGGTATCGGCAAGTACATTACCGCAGCCCGCGATGGCGGCGACGATGTGTTTGACCTAGTTGGCGTGCCTACCCCCGTGCTGAAAGAAGGGGACACCCCGGCGCTGGGCTTCAAGGCCGATGCAGCCAACAACAATGGCCTTTCCATCTCCACCAACTGCAAAAATGTTGCACTGGCCATGAAGTTCCTCGACTATGGCTTTAGCGAGGAAGGCGATATGCTCTACAACTACGGCACCGAGGGCGTTAGCTACGAGATGGTGGACGGCAAGCCCACCTACACCGACCTGATTATGAAAAACCCCGATGGCCTGACCGCTAGCCAGGCGATGGGCTACTACATCGGCGCCAACCACATGAACGGTGGCTTTGTGCAGGAGCTGGGCTACTACAACCAGTACCTGGCCCTGCCCCAGCAACAGCAGGCCATCCAGACCTGGGCCGATAACGATGGTGCCAAGCACCTGCTGCCCCCCTTCAGCATGACCGCCGAGGAGAGCAAGACCGCCGGTGCCATCGACACCGAAATCTGGACTTATGTTGACGAGAACGTGGCCGCCTTCATCACCGGCACCACCAGCCTTGATGAGTTCGACAACTTTGTTGCCACCATCCAGGATATGGGCGTTGAGGATTCCATCGCCTGCAAGCAGGCAGCGCTCGACCGTTACAACGCAAAATAATTACCGGAATTCGGGAACTTCTCAGGTTTCCCCGCCGCCGTTGTGTGGCGGGGAAACCTTTATCAAGAAGGAGGAAAACACATGACTAGCAAAAGCGGCACGGCCGTTGCCGAGCAGCTTCCGGCACTGGGAAAAACAAGCTATTGGACGCGGCTGAGAAAGGACCTGCACAAAAACCACCAGGTTTACCTGATGATTATACCGGTCATTCTTTACTACCTTATCTTCTGCTATAAACCCATGTACGGTGCGCTGATCGCCTTCCAGGATTATAACCCCCTCAATGCCAATATCCTGGATAACAAGTGGGTAGGCTTCGCCAACTTCCTTGAGTTTTTCCAGGGCCGTTACTTCTGGCGGCTGATTAAAAACACCTTAACCATCAGCCTGGCCAGCACCATTGTGGGTTTCCCCATTCCCATCATCTTTGCGCTGCTGATCAATGAGATTAAGAACAAAAAGTTTACCAAAATTGTGCAAACCATGTCCTATATGCCCCACTTTATCTCCATCGTCATTGTTTGCAGCATGATTATAAGCTTCACCAACGCAAACGGCTTCCTAAACACCCTGTTCACCCACCTGGGCTACAGTGGCAAGCCCATGCTTTCCAACCCCGATTTGTTCGTGCCCATCTACGTTATCTCGGGTATTTGGCAGGGCCTTGGCTGGGATAGTATTTTGTACATCGCCGCCCTTTCGGGCATTGACCAGGAGCTGTACGAGGCCGCTTCCATCGATGGTGCCAGCCGCTGGCAGCAGATGCTGCACATCACCCTGCCCGGCATTGCACCCACCATTGTTACCATGTTCATCCTGCGCATGGGCGGGCTGATGAACGTTGGCTACGAGAAGGTTATTCTGCTGTACAGCCCCATTACCTACTCCAGCGCCGATGTTATCTCCTCCTACGTTTACCGCATGGGCATCGAGCGGATGAACTACAGCTTCTCTACCGCCGTTGGCCTGTTCAACTCTGCCATCAATATTTTTCTGCTGTTCATCACCAACCGGTTTAGCAAAAAAATATCGGACACCAGCCTATTTTAAAAAAGGAGGTTTCAGCGATGCATATCAAAGAATCCAGAAGCAGAAAAGCGTTTATGGTATTCGATTATGTTCTGATGGTTGCCATCACGCTCATCTGCATTTATCCCTTCCTGTACGTCGTTTTTGCCTCCTTCAGTGACCCTGCCGAGCTTATGAAGTTTAACGGCGCGCTGCTTTCCCCCCGCGGCTTCACGCTGGCGGGCTACCAGGAGGTTTTCAAAAAGAAGGATATCATTTCCGGCTACTCCAACACCATATTAATCACCGTAACCGGCACCGTAATCAATATTGTGATGACAGCGCTGGGCGCCTACTTCCTCTCCCGCAGGGATGTTGTCCTCAAGGTGCCCGTCATGATTTTCATCATGATCACCATGTACATCAGCGGTGGTATGATTCCTTCCTACCTGAACATCCGCTCCCTGGGGCTGTATCAGTCTTACTGGGCGCTCATTCTGCCCGGTGCCGTCAGCACCATGAACCTGATTATCATGCGCACCGCCTTCCAGTCCATCCCGGAAAGTTTGGAGGAAGCCGCTATTTTGGATGGTGCCAGCCACATGACCATTCTCTTCCGCATCATCCTGCCGCTTTCCAAGGCAACGGTGGCCGTGCTGGTTCTCTACTACGCGCTGGGCCACTGGAACGATTGGTTCGGCCCCATGATCTACCTGCAAGGTACCCCCGAAAAATACCCCTTGCAGTTGATTTTGCGCAATATGCTGATCGATAACCAGAACATCAACTCGGCCTCCGGCGGTACCGATCAGTTCCTGCTCTTTGAGGTTATCAAGTATGTGGTTATCGTTATCTCTACCGTACCTATGTTAATCTTCTATCCCTTCGTCCAAAAATATTTTGAAAAAGGCGTGATGATCGGCGGTGTCAAGGGTTAAACCCCGGCCTACCCACACCTTGACGGGCAGGGCTGCCGTGCGGCTCTGCCCATTTTGATGCAAAACATCTTTCAGGAGGTTTACCCATGTATACAGAAAAACAGCTACAGCGTATGTTTGGCAAGCTGCGCCGGCTGGAAACGATGCTGGAGCCACGCCTGTTCCAGGCGGTGGATACCATCGAGCTTGCCGCTGCCCCCACCGATGGCCACTACCATAGCGTGCCCCAGGATTTACCCTTTGCCGCCTGCCCCGATGGCACGGTTTTTGAGGGCGAGGGCCTTTACTGCTGGTTTAAGGGCAGTTACACCGTGCCGGAAGCGCTGGCCGGGAAAACGCTTTTCATCTGGCCCCGCATCGCGGGTTACGAGGGGATGCTGTGGGTGGACGAAAAGCCCTACGGCAACTTTGCCTCCAAAATTATCGAGGGTAGCCACGGCAACCATTACTGTGACCTGCTCTGCCAAAATGCCGCCGCAGGGCAAACGTTGGCGCTGGCCTTTGAGTATTATGCCAACCACCACATCCGGGGCACCCAGCCCTTTACCGAGGAGGGCAAAGGCCCCTTTACCATCACCTATCACCCCGTGGATATCTGCCTGAAGGACGAGGAACTGGCCGCCTTTTACTTTGATTTGAAAATTGCCAACCAGATGGTGGAGGTGCTGGATGCCGCCGATTATGCCCGCGTAAAGTTTGTGCGCGCGCTGCTGGCCATCCACGAGTTTATCGATTATGACATCGATAACGCCGAGCCGGCCGCCTTCCGCGAACATCTGCGCCGTGCCGATGCCCTTTTGCAGGAGGCCCTGCGCCAGCCCAACGCTGCCTCGGCGCCCTTTGCGGGGCTGATTGGGCATTCCCACATGGATACCGCTTGGCTGTGGCACCGCGGCGAAACCGAAAAAAAGTGTGCCCGCACCTACGCCAACCAGATGAACCTGATGGACCAATACCCAGATTATACCTTTATCCAAAGCTCTGCCTACCACAGCGATATCATCAAGCGGATGTACCCCGCCTTGTTTGAGGATATCAAGCGCCGGGTGGCCGAGGGGCGGTACGAGCCCAACGGCGGTGTTTGGATTGAGTGCGATTGCAACATCCCCACCGGCGAATACATGGTGCGGCAATTCCTTTGGGGGCAAAAGTTCACCCGCGAAAATTTTGGCTATACCTCCGATGCATTCTGGCTGCCGGATACCTTTGGCTACAGTGCCTCGCTGCCCCAAATTATGCAGGGATGCGGCATCAAGTATTTTCTCACCACCAAGCTTGCCTGGAACGATACCAACGAGTTCCCCTATGATACCTTCTGGTGGAAGGGGCTGGATGGCTCCAAGGTGCTGGTGCATTTCAACCGCACCCGTGTATGGCCCGACCCTAAAACCTTCCAGGAAACGATGCTCAACGGCCAAGGCAACACCATCAAGGAGCGCGCCGTTGCCCCCATGCGGCTGATTTCCTACGGCTTTGGTGATGGCGGCGGCGGCCCGGAGTTTGGCATGGTGGAGATGGCCGAGCGCCTGAAGGATGTGGAGGGGATGCCCCGCACCGCCCACACCACCGTCAGCGCCTTTATGCAAAAGCTGGAAAGCAGCCTGGTGCAGCCCTCCACCTACAACGGCGAGCTGTATTTGGAGCTGCACCGCGGCACCCTAACCAACCAGCACCGCATCAAGCAGAACAACCGCCGCGCGGAATTTGCGCTGCGGGATTTGGAATACCTGACCGTGCGGGATGCCCTGGCCAGTGGCACCGCCGCCAGCGGCGAAGCCATTGACCCGCTGACCAATGGCCTGCTGATTAACCAGTTCCACGATATCCTGCCCGGCACCTGCATCCCCCGTGCCCACGATGAAGCCATTGCCGAGGTTTCCGGCATCATTGAAAAGGCGGGGGCCATGTCGGCAGCGCTGCTCAAAGCACAAGCAAAACCGGATACCCTTACCGTGGTGAACACGCTATCATTTGAGCGGGCGGATGTTTTGTACCTGGCCCTTGATGGCCGCTACCTGGCGGGGGATATGCCCCAGCAGGTGGTAACACTGCCCGATGGCAGCCGCAAGCTGGCCGTGGCCGGGGTAAAAATCCCCGCCTTTGGCAGCACCGTGCTGCCCCTCACGGCCAAGGCACCGGTGGGCCAAGCCTCGGCGTTTGCCGCCAGCGGCAACAGCCTAGAAACGCCCTTTGCCAAGGTGCGCTTTAACGCCAAGGGCTACATCGAATCTTTTGTGGATAAGCGCAACGGGCGCGAACTGCGGGGCGAGGGCTTTGCCCTCAACACCCTGCTGATGGCGGAGGATGTATCGCTGGCCTGGGATAACTGGGATATTGATGCCGATATCCATAGCAAGTTCCAAGATAGCGCAGAGCTGCTCCACCGTGAGGTGGTGGCGGATGGCGCGGTCGAGTACCGCATCCGCAGCAACTACCGGTTGAGCGAGCGCTCCACCCTTTGGCAGGATATGATATTCTACGCCGATAGCCCGCAGGTGACGTTTGAAACCAGCATCGATTGGCAGGACGACCATCGCTTCTTGAAAACGGCCTTTGATACCACCATCCGTGCCGATACCGCCAGCCATGAGGTGCAATTTGGCTACCTGCGCCGCTCCACCCGCCGCAATACCACGGTGGAAAAGGCACAGTTTGAGGTATCCAACCACAAATACACCGACCTTTCGGAGCCGCGCTATGGCGTTGCCATCCTAAACGATTGCAAATACGGCATCAGCGTGCAGGATTCCTCGCTCTGGCTCTCGCTGCACAAGGGCGGCTGCCGCCCGGATTTCCGCGGCGATAAGGGCGTACACCGCTGTGTCTACGCATTTTTGCCGCATCTGGGCGGCTTCTCGGCGGGCAATGTGATCCAGCCTGCCTACCGCCTCAACGAAAAACCGCTCACGGTTGCCGGTGCAATGCCCCAGCAAAGCCTGGTTCGCCTGGATTGTGACCATGTGGTGGTGGAAACCGTAAAACCGGCCGAGAAGGCGGGCCGCACCCTGATTCTCCGCCTGTACGAGGCGGAAGGCTCCACCGATACCACCACGTTGCAGTTCGGCTTCCCGGTCACGGCCCTGGCCGAAACCAATATGCTGGAGGAAACCCAGCAGTCGTTTGCCCCTGCCCAGGAACTGCGCCTTACCTTCCAGCCGTTTGAGATTAAAACCATCCAGGTAGGCTATTAAACGAAGGCCGGCAGGGTGCGGCCCCACGCCCACGCCTTGAAACGTTACAAGCCTTTTATAGTAGGGTAGCCACCCCAAACGGGTGCCCCCTAAAAAATGCGCCCCGCGCAGAATGCAGTGTATCCAAACACTGGCTACTGTGCGGGGCGCATTTTTATTTTGGTATGGCGGTGGTTGGCGGTATGCCCTAGGGGATGCGCACCACCGAGCGCAGCGGAATGGCGGCGGAAAGCTCAACGTTGGGGTCTGAATTTTTGGGCAGTTGGTCGCCCAAGGAGAGTGCGCGCGCATTCTCCCGGAACTTTTTGGGGGAAATACCAAAATAATCCCGAAAGAGGTGGTAGAAGTGGCTTAACGAATCAAACCCTGCGTCGGTGCAGATATCCAGGATATCCTCGCCCGATTGCACCAGCTGGCGGGCGGCATATTCCAGCCGGATATCGTTCACAAGCTTGGAGGGGGTCTTGTTCAAATACTTCCGGCAGGCACGGCAGATATGTTCCTCGCTTTTGCCCGCAAGGCGATACAGCGCCGGCAACCCCTCGGCAAAGTTCTGCTTTTTGGTCATCTCCACATTCACCACCCGGAGCCAATCGGGGATGGGCATACTGTTTTTGGCGGGTAAAACCGGAAAATAATTGGTTAAGATGTTAAAAATCATGATCCGAAACAGGGTGGTGGAATCCTTTTTCATGATGCTGCCCGAAATCATCAGGTTTTTAAATTTTTCTTGCAGGTTCTCCATCTCGTTCATGGTAAGCTGGGTGTGCGGCGGCAGCGTGGGCGAAAGCAGGCGGTGGCCGTAGTAGCTATCGCCCACAAAATCAAGAAACTGGCGAAACGCCAACTGCGGAATGATGACATTGATAATTTGGAACTGTGCGGTAAATTTGTCGTAATAATGTACATCATCCGGCCGCACAAAGTACAGCATCCCCGGCTCCAGCCGCTGCTTGGCACCGTTGATAACGTGCTCGCCGGAACCTTGGCTCACCAAAAAAAGCTCGTAGTAATCGTGGCAATGGCAGACAACCAACTGCTCTGGGTCGCTGATAACCGAGGCGTACCCATAATTGGGCAGCTCCAAAAAAGGTTCTGCCCGCAGGCGAATAATATCCAAAGTGTAACCCCCCTCCCGTTTATTCTCAAAAACTTGTAATATTGCAATATCAATATACAACAAAAATTAAATCATTGCAAGACAAGATGCGCAAATTGACGCGTGCTATAATCAGGGTGTGGTCGGGGCAGAGGAAGCCCCGGCATGGCAATGCACAGAAAGGATCATGTGTTATGAACCATTGGAAAGTAAAAAACCCGAGAAAAGATCTCTCGTTTGAAATTTCGTTTACCCAAGCCTACCGCGAGGCAGTAAAAAAATACCAGCACCCGGCGGAGATAGAGCTGGCCATGCTACAGGCCCAGTACCCGGCCATCATGATGCCGATTGAGCCGCAGGATGTATTGGCAGGGCGGATTCAGTTTGGCCTTGTTGGGTATGGCATCCAGGGGCAAACCGGCGGCACGGGCTATTACATCGATGAACCCCGTGTGGTGGAGGCGCTGGAGGGTGCCGAGGGCAACGCCAAATACCGTGAGGATTTGCACGACCTACTTACCTTCTGGAAGGCCCGCAACACCTACAATATCATCCTGGCAAGCACCCCCGCTGAAATTGTGGATGCGCTGCCGCACGACCAATGGCAGACCCAACCCGTTGCCGCCTGCCCCATCATCCGTATGGCAGGCTCCTACATCAATTTTGATAAGCTGGTGCGCATCGGCATCCCCGGTATGCAGGCCGAGCTGGAAGCCCTGCTGAACACCGCCGAGGCGGATGGCAAGGACCCGGTGATGTTCCGCAGTATGCTGGGTGCCTTGGAGGTGCTGCGCGATACCTGCCGTTTTTATGAGAAGGAAGCCCGCACCGAGGCCGCCCGTGCCGAAACACCGGCGCGCAAAAAAGAGATGGAAAACCTGACGGCCGCCCTGCACAACCTGCCCGACCATAAGCCCGGCAGCCTGCTGGAGGCCATGCAGCTGTGCTGGCTTTATGCCATGATGTGCCCCCTGATTGAGTTTGGGCGGATGGACGAATACCTGGGCGATTGGTATTGCCACGATATTGATAACGGCGTGATTACCGAGGATGAAGCCCTGAAGATGGCGCAAACCTACTTCACCCTGATTGATAGCCTCGACTGTGAAACGGATGGACGGGTGATTGTGGGCGGCTACGGGCGGCGCAACCCCGAAAATGCCGACCGTTACTGCCTGGTTGCCTGCGAGGCTTGCCGCACCGTGAAAGAGATTTTGCCCCAGTTTACCCTGCGCTTCAACCACGAAACCCCGCCCGCGGTATGGCAGGCTGCCATGCGCTGCATTGGCGAGGGGCGCACCTTCCCGCTGCTGTATAACGATGAAGTGCTGGTGCCCGGCGTGATGAAAGCCTTTGGGGTGGAGCGTGCGCGCGCCGAAACCTATATGCCCCTGGGCTGTGGCGAGATTGAGTTTGACCATTACAGCTTCGGTTCGCCCAACGGCTCGCTGGGAACGCTGAAAATTTTGGAGCTGGCAGTGCGCGGCGGGTACGACCCCGTTGCGGGCAAGTACCTGGCACCCAAAACCATCCCCCTTACCGAGTGCAAAAGCTACCAGCAGTTTGTTGAAAATTACAAAACCCTGCTGCATTATTTTATTGCCAGCCAGGCCAAATACGAAAAGTTTGAGTATGAGCGGATTGGCAAAATGCACCCCTTCATGATGGTTTCGATGCTGTACGATGAATGCCTGGAAAGTGGAAAGGGCATCTTCGACGGGGGCTGCGCCTACCTGGCCGGCACGCTTGAAATGTACGGCAACGTCAACGTGGCCAACAGCCTGGCCGCCATCAAAAACCTGGTTTTTGAGGAGAAAAAGCTTACCGCCGCCGAGCTGACCCAGGCCATGAACGATAACTTTGTGGGCCACGAGCGGGTGCGCCGTATGCTGCTGGACGTGCCCAAATACGGCAACGACATCCCCTATGTGGATGACATTATGCTGAATGTGCACAATTACCTGTGTGAAACCATCAAGGAGCAGGCCCCGCTTGTCGGCTTGAAAAGCTACCTGGCCGTCAACATCAACAACGCGCAGAACACAACGCTCGGGCGCTGGGTGGGCGCAACGCCGGATGGCCGCAAGGCGGGCACGCCCATGGCAAACGCCAACAACCCTTCCTCCGGCAGCGATAAAAACGGCCTTACCGCCATGCTAAACTCGATTGTCAAGCTGCCCCACGATAACCACGCAGGCATGGTGCAAAACATCCGCTTCACCCGCGAAACCTGGAATAACCCCGATGGGCAGGCGCTGGCACTGGTGGAAGATTACTTTGAGCGCGGCG
>JAQUSS010000023.1 GCA_028710135.1 Gemmiger sp.
GAGTGTGTATAAGTTTTTCCCCCGGTTGGAGGAGCGCAAGGCATCGAAGGGGGATAAGCTATCCGGCGGCGAAAAGCAGATGCTGGCGGTTGCCCGCGGGCTGATGCAAAACCCAAAAATGCTGCTTCTGGATGAAATTACCGAGGGCTTGGCCCCCCTTATTGTGGACCAACTGGCAGATATGGTGCAAAACCTGCTGGGGGAGGGGGCAACCATCCTGATTGCCGAGCAGAACGTGAAATTTGCCATGAAGGTAAGCAGCGATTGCTATATTTTGGAGCGCGGCGCGGTGGTGCACCATCAGGCCACCACCGATTTGAGCGAGGAAACCCGCAAGCAATACCTGGGCATTTAAGGGCCGCGGCGTAGCGGCGAGGAAAAAGAAGAAACAAACTAAAAAACAGAAAACATCCGGGCGGTTGTAGAAACCTGCCCGGATGTTTTTTGCCGGATGGTTTTTGCCAAATGTTTTTTGAATGTATGACAGCAAAACAGACAGCAAAACAATTATTTGAAAAACAAGACGTTGAAGCGCTGAAATTTTGAAGAATCTATGCCCTGCACCCCACCCTTGCCGCCTGCGTGAAAATTTTGCTACCGGCGTGACGCGCGGCGCGGTATAATACCATAAAAAGGAGGCGCAAAAATGGAGCAACAAGAATATTGGAACCATGTTTCCGGCCAGAAAGCGTTTACCACCCCGTTCCAGGCGGAGGAATTTGCAAAGCACGTTGCCAAGCAGGGGATGATTTTGGATGTGGGGTGCGGCTATGGGCGCACACTGGCGCAGCTGTACCAAATGGGCTACCACACTGTGGTGGGGATGGATTTTGCGCAAGGGATGATTGCACGCGGCAAAGCGCAGTACCCGTATTTGGATTTGCGGGTGAGCACGGCTGCCGAAATTGCCCTGCCGGATGCCAGCGCGGATGCCGTTATCCTGTTTGCCGTGCTAACCTGCATCCGGGAGGATGCGGCGCAAAAAAAGCTGATACAAGAGATAAAACGGGTGCTAAAGCCGCAGGGCATTTTGTATGTAAATGATTTTTTGCTGAATACCGACCCAAGGAACGTAAGCCGCTACCAAGAATTTGAAAAGAAATACGGTACCTACGGCGTTTTTGAACTCCCCGAAGGGGCCGTGTGCAGGCACCACAGCACAGATTGGATAGAGGCGCTGCTCGCGGGCTTTGAAGCCATACAATTTGAAAACCTGGTATTTACCACCATGAACGGCCATCAGTCCAACGGGTTCTATTTTATTGGCCGCAATACTTGATGCAAAACCCCCGTGCCGGGCAGCCGTGAATTTGGCTGGCCCGGCACGGGGGTTTGTTGCGTTTTATAGCGGCAAGGTGGCGCTGGCTGCCTTGCGGGGGGGGGCCGGCGGTGCTACCTACCGGGCCGAACACTGCCCGCCCTACCGCCCTTCCGGCTGCCGTATTTTAGGCGGCGGGGCCGGGGGCAAATTACTTGCTGAACTCGGGGGCGGTCATCCCTTCGATGGCGTAGGCGCGCACCGGGCAGGAATCGGCACCCACGATGGGCAGCGGCGCGTAGGACATAAAGAAGGTATCGGTGGTGAGCTGGTCAAGGTTTTTCAGCACTTCCAGGAAAACGATGTTTTTGGCCATCAGGATATCGTGGAAGGGCTTTACATTTTCAAGGCAATCCTCAATCGAAACACCATCGCCAAAGCCAACGCACTTCACGTTTTTCTCGGCAAACCAGTTGGCGCTGTCTGCGCCCACAACCAGGCGGTGGTCGTCCGGGCCATTGGTGGCCGGGGTGAAGGGGGCCAGCTTGTGCGGGCTATCCAGCAGCACAATATCGCTGGGCTGGATGCGGCCGCCGATGGCCTTTTCAAGGTCGGCCCCGGTAATCTGGTGGTTTTCGGGCAGGTCAAGCACCACATAGATGGCGCGGCCCATGAAGGTGGTTAGGGGCAGCTCGGCCACGCTGGGCCAGGTTTCATCGTGGTGGTAGGGGCACTCGCAGTGGGTGCCCAGGTGGCTGGTTAAATCCAGCGCGGTGTGGAAATCGGGGATGGGCCCGCCAGTGTTATAGCGAATCAGGTGGCAGCGGCGGCTCTCGGTTTTGGGGTCAAGCTCCTTGGTTAAATCCACAATGCGGAGGTTGCCCAACTGGTAAACGACTTGTTGCATACAAAAATCTCCTTTTTCAGCGTATTGGCGTATATTGTGTTGCATTGCTGCGGGTAACAAAAGGGGAGAGGGGCAGCGCAGGGCTAGCTAAATTTTGCCCGGTTATGCCTGTGCTTTGCCTAGTTAGATTTGGGCTTTGCCCCATTATGCTTGGGCTTTGCCCGGTTATACTTGGGCTTTGCCCTCCATGGCGTGGATAAGCCCCACCAAAAACTCGTGGCTGGGGGCGGGCACGCCACACTTTTTGCCGGCCCGCACCACGCTGCCGCTTATGGTATCTACCTCGCTGCGGCGGCCACATTTTAGGTCGGCATAAATGCTGGTCAGCCCGGCGGGGCTGTTCTCGCAAACGCGGCGCACCTCGGCAATTTTTTCCTCGGCATCAAAATCCAACCCCAGGCCCTTTGCCACCGCCACGGCCTCCCGCACCAGGGTGGTACACAGTGCCCAGGCGCTTTCGTTCTCGGCAATGTAGCCCAGCGGCACCTGCAAGGCACCGGTCAGCGCGCTGGCCGAAACGTTCGTAAACATCTTGTTCCAAATCATCTTCTGCACACCGTCCGATACATCGGCCTCCAGGCCGCTGGCGGTGAAGGCATCGGCCACGGGTTGCAGGCGGGCAACCGCCCCGGTTACGCAGCCAAGGTGGGTCATGCCGCTGCCGCCGTGGTTGCTGATGCCCAGCTCGCTAATGTTGGCATTGTGCTGGGTGGTGCCAATGATAATGTGGGCGGCATCCACAAACTTGCCCAAAATATCCTCGTGGCCGCTGCCGTTTTGCAGGGTCATCAGGTAGGTGTTGGGGCCAATGATGCCCTTGTTGGCGGCAAGCGCCCCCTCGCTGTACATGGATTTGACGAACAGAACAATCAAATCCACCGGGGGCATCCCCTGGGTGGAAAGCACCGCGTGGGGGTGGTAGGTGGCCACGGTGCCATCCGGCTCCCGCACCTGCATCCCCTGGGCGTTCACCTTTTCTACCAAGGCGGGGTTCACATCAATCACGGTAACCTCGTTGGTTTTGCTTAAATAGGCGCTGAACAGCCCGCCCATAGCCCCCGAACCCAAAACTGCAATTTTCATTGGCAATCTCACCTTTCCTGATTCTGGCATTGGCCCTTTACTGGTTTGCCCCCCGCAGGGGTGCTTATACGATCTATCCTTAGGATACCATAAACTGCAACCGGTTGCAATAGCCCAAAAACAAAACCCCCGTAGAATTACGGGGGCGCTTTTTGGGCAATATGACAAAACAAAAGGGGGGGTGCGGGCCGCGACCGACTGGGGCAGGGCTTGGTGCCACGGCAGGGTTGCCCGCACGGGGGGCGTGGGGCTGGCCGCCGCGACCGGCTGGGGCTTGGGCTGGCCGTTTCAACCGGCTGGCCCGGGTTGGTACCCCCGGCATGGGCTGCGCCCCACGGCATGGGGGCCCACGGGTGGCATCACACGGTTACGCCCCACGGATGCGCCAGCTATCCTGGCTGCCCACGGCTGCCCTAACTGTCCCGGCTGCCCCGGGGGCGGCCCGTGCGTTTTTTGGGCCAAGCTCAGGTGGTTTCGCGCTCCACAATCGAGTAGGGCAGCAATACCTGGTGGGGGGCATCCCGGTTTTCCAGGCGGTCAATCAGCAGCATGGCCCCGGTGGCGCTGCTCTGCAGCAGATTGTTATCCAGGGAGGTTAAGCGGGGGTTGCAAAGCTCGCCGTACAGGCAGTTATCCACCCCAATCACCGCCACATCCCCCGGCACGGCCTTGCCGCTATCGGTCAGGGCGCGCACCCCGCCCGCGGCAATCAAATCCACCGAATAGAGGATGCCCTGCACATCCGGGTGCTCCCGCAAAATTTGCTGTGTTGCCTCGTACCCGGCCTGTAGGTCGGTGGTGGCCTCGTACACCCAGCCATCGCCCGCCCGGCCACAGGCGGCCATGCCCTGCAAATACCCCTGTAGCTTTAGCTGGCCGCTGGGGGTTTTGGCATCCCGCACATAGGCAAGGCGGGTGCGGCCCTTGCGGGCTAGCAGCGCCACGCAGGAGGCAAGGCCCCCCACATCGTCCGATAATACGCCGTAAACATTGGGCAAATCCAGGTAGCCGTTCACAAGCACCACCGGGATGTTGGGCAGGTGGCGCGCAATGGCCGCCTGCACCGCCGGCGTTTGGAAGGAGGAGCCAATCAACACAACCCCCTCCACACTGCGCTGCTCCAAAATTTGCAGGTAGTGGCACTGGGATTCATCGCTGGCACCGGTGTTGAACAAAATGCTGCAATACCCCCGCGCCGCCAGCTCCTGCGCAACGCAGTAGGCGGTATCGGTATAATGGATGGTGCGGATATCTGTGACCAAAATGCCAATCATTTTGGAGGCTTGGGTGGAAAGGCCTCGGGCGGTTTCGTTGAGGGAAAAGTTGTATTTTTCCATCAATGCCTCAATTTTGGCGCGGGTGGCGGGCTTAACCCCCGGTTTGTGGTTGACCACCCGGGATACCGAGCTGGCCGATACCCCGGCCTCCCGGGCAATGTCGTAGATGGTCAAATAGATGCGCTCCTTTCACAAATATGCCAATAAACCTATGGTAGCATCATAGCATTGCGCTATGCAATTTGCAAGAGGCGGCATTTTTTTGCGTTGCAGCCCACAAAAGTGCAAAATTTTTGCAAGTGTGGTATACTTAAATATAAAGCAATTGCCCAATGGGCAACGTGATACCGGCAATAGAAAGGCGGCAAGGATGGGTAAAATTATTTTTGTGGATGTGGACGGAACGCTGGTGGATTATGAAAATAACCTGCCAAGCTCTGCCGTGCAGGCCATACGGCAGGCGCGGGCAAACGGGCACCGTGTATACATTAGCACCGGGCGCAGCAAGGCAGAGGTTTACCCCAACCTTTGGGATATTGGCCTGGATGGCATGATTGGCGGCAATGGCAGCTACCTGGAGGATAACGGCCAGGTGGTGATGCACCAGCTGATTACCGCCGAGCAATGCCGCCGTGTGGTAGATTACCTGCACGCCCATGGGCTGGAATTTTACCTGGAAAGCAACAGCGGCCTTTTTGCCAGTGAACATTTTGAGGAGCGGGGGGCTTCTACCATACGGGAATATGCCAAGCGGCGGGGCAAAAAAGCCGACGAGGTGACGGTGCGCAGCGCCTTCCCCGAAATGGTGTTTGGCGCGCCGCTTTACCGGGACGACCTGAATAAAATTAGCTACATTTTGAATGACCCCAAGGATTTTTTGATGGTGCAGGAGGCTTTCCCCGATTTAAACTCTGGCACCTGGGGCGGCAGGGGAGAGCAAGCCTTGTTTGGCGATTTGGGGGTAAAGGGCATCACCAAAGCCCACGCCATTTCGGTGCTGCTTGCGCATTTGGGGGCCGATGTGGCCGATACCATCGCCTTTGGCGATGCGAAAATTGACATCCCCATGCTGGAATATTGCGCCGTGGGGGTTGCCATGGGCAACGGCGGTGTGGAAATTTGCAAGATGGCCGATTTTGTGACCGATGCGGTGGAGGACGATGGCTTGTACCACGCCTTTGTGCGGTTGGGCCTGATTGAAAACGAAAACGAAAAGTAAAAGCAGCGCGTTGCCCGGGCATATGGAAAATAAGAGGTAGAAAAGCATTTTATGCTTTGCCCGCTTGCCTGCTTGCCCGCTTGCCAGCTTACCGCGCGGCGCGCGGCAGCCGGCGGCGGCGTAGCGCCAATAGCAATCAAAAACAGCCTGCCATTCTGAGCAACAAGGCGAGGAGGAACCTTTGTAAAGGCTCCTTCGCCCTGCGCAGAATGGCAGGCTGTTTGTGTTTTTTATGCCGGGGGATGCAGGGCTTTTGCCGCGCCGCTTATTTTGGCGAGGAGGCGGCAAAGCTTAAAAATTAATCAAAGGTTAGAACAATTTTGCGGATGGAAGGGTCGCGGCTATCCACAAAATCGAAGGCTTTTTGGGCATCTGTTAGGGGGAAGGTGTGGCTGATGCTCCCTTTTAAATTGACCTTGCCTGCCGCAACCAAATCGATCACATCTTGAAATTTGCGGTTTTGCAGGCGGCTGCCCCGCACATCCAGTTCCTTGCTGGTGATGGCAAACTGGTTAATCTCGGTTGGTGCAACGCTGAACCCCATGGTGATAACCCGGCCTGCGTTGCCGGTGGCCTGTAAGGCGGTCAACAAGCTGGTTTTGACGCAGGCGGCATCGATGGATACCGTAACGCCGTAGCCGCCGGTCAGCTCGTGGCAGCGGGCGGGCACATCCTCTTTCAGGCTGTTAATCACATCGGTTGCACCGTTTTCAAGGGCTTCGGCCAGCTTGGCATCATCAATATCCGCCACAATCACCTTGGCGGGGGTGTAAAGGCGCACAATCCGCAAAATGCTGGAGCCAAGCGCCCCGCTGCCGATAATCAAAACGGTATCCTCGGCCTCCAAAGCGGCGCGGCTACAGCACTGCACGGCAATGGTGGTGGGCTCAATCATCACAGCTTCGGCATCCGTCAGGGTATCGGGCACCAGGTAGCAATCGCTGTCGGGCACGGCCATATATTCGCGGTAGCCGCCATCCCGGTGTACCCCGCGCACCTGCAAATTGCCGCAAACGTTGGGGCGGCCCTTGCGGCAGGCGTAGCAGTGGCCGCAGGGCACCACCTGGTCAATAATTACCCGGTCGCCCACCTTCACTTTGCTGGCCCCGGGGCCAACGGCCTCCACCACGCCCACCATCTCGTGCCCAATAACCCGGGGGTAGGTGGCGGCGGCGTTGGTGCCGTGGTAGATGCCCACATCGCTGCCGCAGATGCCCGCGGCAGTCATTTTTACAAGGACGTTATTTTCAGCGCTCAGGCAGGGCTTTTCCATCTCCAGGATGCGCAGCTTACCCGGCGCGGCAATTTGAACGGCTTTCATGGTGCTTCTCCTTCTTTTGGCTTTTGGCGTAGGGGGTTACTGGCTCACCCGCACAACCACCTTCATATAATCGCCGGGGTTCTTTTCAATATCGATGATGGTATCGGGCGCTTCGGCCAGGGAGATGGTTTTGGTCAAAATTTTGGTCATATCCACCTTTTTGGTCAAAATCAAATCGAGTGCTTCCTCAAATTCGCCGGCGCTGGTGCGGGCACCACGGATGTCCACTTCTTTTTTGGTAATTAGGTCGGTGGGCAGGCTGGTTTCCTTTTTGGGCCAGCCGGTCAGGGTGATGCGCCCGGCGTTGGATACAAGATCCAGCGTCATACGCACCGCCGGGTTGGCACCCGAGCATTCCATAACCTGTTGGGCCATGCAGCCGCCGGTAATTTCGGCCACGCGGGCCACGGCATCCTCGCTGCCGGAGTTCACGGTGTATTCAATGCCAACGGATTTTGCAAAATCCAGCCGTTCCTGCACCAAATCCAGCAGGATGGCGTGTGCGCCGTAGGCTTGGGCAACCATACCGGCAACCAGGCCGATGGGCCCCGCGCCGATGATGGCGCAGTATTCGCCGGCCTTCAGGCCGCCGCGGTGGATGCCATGCAGGCTGATGGTCAGCGGTTCGGCCATGGCGGCCTGCTCCCAGCTCATCCCCTCGGGGATTTTAATCAGCATATCGGCCGGGTGGGTGTAGTATTCGGCCATGCCGCCATCCACATGAACGCCCAGCACCTTTAAATCGGTGCAGCAGTTGGTGCGCCCAACACTGCAAGGGTAGCAGTGGCCGCAGTACAGGTAGGGGTCTACCACCACGCGGTCGCCCACCTGGATGCCCTTTTTGTTGTCGGCGGGTATGGCCTCCACAATGCCGGCCAGCTCGTGCCCGATGACACGGGGGTAGCTTACCAGGCTGTTGGTGCCGCGGAACGCGCCAATATCGCTGCCGCAGATACCGGCGGCCACCACCTTAATCAGCGCCTGGCCCGGCTGCGGAACCGGCTTTTCCATCTCCACGCAGGAAACCTTCCAGGGTTCGGATATTTTAATTGCTTTCATAGTGCAGTACGACCTTTCGATTAAACCTTAACCTTCACAACCACTTTACGTACAAATTCGGGGCCATCGGCGCAGCAGCGGGGCTTGTGTGCATCCTCGGGCGCAACCACAATCAAATCGCCGGGCAGCAGCAACACACTGCCGGAAAGTGCCGGTTCCTCGTAGAAGGTCAAATCGTTTTCGGGCACATTCTTTTTAACAGTAAGGCCCTCCCGCTTGCAAACACCAAACTGCTCCTTGCCGGAGATCACATATTGGATGTCAAAATATTTGTCGTGGGTTTCAAAGCTGCCCTCCGCAGCGGGGAAGGTGGTATATTCCCGAATGTTGGCAACAACATCCTCGCCCCCACTGGGGTAAGCGCCAACCGGCAACGCGGTAAGGTCGGTTTCCGCCAGCCACTGGTAGGCGCGGCGGAACTTTTCAGCCAGGTAATCGTACTTGGTGGCAAGCTTGGTAGGTGCAAAATACATAAGGGTACCCCTTTCAGTTCAAAACGTTTCAGCGTGTTATTTTGTGTTGCTTGGTGGGCCTAGGCCCTGTGCCGGGCAGGCGGGCGGTGTTTGCCAAATTATTTGCTGGCAATATCCTTTACGCCCAGGTTCCCGGCGGCAAGGTCCTGCACCTGCTGCCAAACCTGCTCATCCACCACAACACCCTCGGCCAGGTTTTTGGCGCGGGTGGCGGCGGTGCGCTCGCCGGGGCAGGTAACGTGGCCACCCTCGTGGTCAGGCTCGGTGGCATCGGCGGCGGCTACGCGGGCATCCAGCTTTTCCTGAATTTCCTCCTCGCTGCCAAACAAATACGGGTCGTAGGCGATAAACACCTGGCAGCAGCCGGTGCAGCTGCCGCGGTTTTCCTCGTCCAGGGTGGAGCCGGTTTTGCCGTTTGCCATGGCGGCAGCGGCCAAATCCAGCGCAATGGCCATGCCGGTGCCCTTCCAGTAGCCGGTGGGCAGGATGCGGCGGCTCTCCTCAATGGCGCCGGGGTCGCTGGTCAGGTTGCCATCCTTATCAAAGCCGCCGGGGTAGGGCAGGTCCTTGCCGGCCAGGCGGTAAACGCCCAGCTTGCCGTAGGCATACTGGCTCATGGCCATATCCAGCACAATGGGGCCGCTTTTGCGGGGGATGGCCATGCAGAAGGGGTTGTTGCCCACGCCGGGCACCTTGCTGCCCCACATGGGCATACAGCTTTCGGTATTTGTCCAGCTTATGCCGATAAACCCGGCCTGGGCCGCCTGCCATGCGTAGGAGCCGCCCCGCATCCAGTGGGTGGTGTTGCGCAGGGCCACACAGCCAATGCCATGCTCCTTGGCAAGGGCAATGGCGCGGTCCATGCAGAAGGTGGCGTTCAGCACGCCAATGCCCAGGTGGCCATCGTAATTTTCAACAGCACCCTTGGCACCCACCAGCTCCGGCTCGGCGTTGATATCCACCCAGCCCTTTTGCACATACTCGGCAAAGCGGGGCACGCGGTTCAGGCCGTGGCTCTCAATCCCCTCCAGGCTGCTCTCGGTGTGGATATCGGCGCACTGCTCGGCCTTGGCCTCGGGCAGGCCCAGGTTGAGAAACGCTTGCTTGACGGTGTTTTTTACGGTATCATAAGGAATACGGATGCTCATAATATTATCTCCTTTGTTGTTGGCGGTGGTTGTTGGGTGGGCATAACGGATTGCTGATATATCACGTAAACTGTACTTAGCATACCATAATATGCCCAATTATTCAAGCATATTGGACAGATAAATTCTGGGTGAAATATCAGCTGAATGCACAAAAACCAAGGGTGCATTGCATTTTTAGCGGTAAGCTGATATATTAGATAGAGCAAATGGCCACCCCACAAGGGCGGCTGCACGGCAAACGGTTTAAACACAAGGCGCGGGCCAAACCGGCAGGGCAAAAAGCCGCCGGTTTTGGCCCTGCCGCCTTTGCAACCGTTTGATTACCTAGATTGTGGAGGGATAGCGATGGATACCAATTTGGTGGTGACCCCCATGCTGGATACCGAGAATAACCGGCAATATGCCTGCCGGGTGCTGCGCACAAATATCATGACGCTCAAGCTGCGCCCCGGCCAACCCTTGAGCGAGGGGGAATTGGCCGAGCTGCTGCACATGAGCCGCACCCCCATCCACGAGGCCATCACCGCCTTGAAGGAGGAATGGCTGATTGAAATTTACCCCCAGCGGGGCACCCAAGTCAGCCGGATTGACCCTGCACTGGTGAAGGAGGGCTACAGCACCCGGCTGCTGCTGGAGGGGGCGCTGCTGAAGGATGAGGCGGGCAAAATTGGCCGGGAGCAGGTGCAGCTTTTGGTGGATTGCCTGCGCAAGCAGGAGGCCCTGTGCGAGCGTATGCCCGAAACGGTGGCCGAATTTATCCAGCTGGACGATGAATTCCACCGGATGATGTACTTTTTTGGGGGGGCGCAGCCGCACCTGGATGGCAACGCGGGGCCTTGTTTCCCACTACGACCGGATGCGCTTTTTGGATGCTTTGAGCGGCGAGGTGGATTATGCCCGCATCTTCCGCCAGCACCGCGAATTTTGCGATTACCTGCTGATGGGCCTGCCCGCTAATGTGAACCCCGAGCAAAAGCTAGCGGCCCACCTGACCAGCTTCCGGGGCAATTTGATGGAAACCATTGGCCGCTACCCGGATTATTTTGCGGTGTAAGGCGGGGGGCTACCTGCCAAAGGCCGTTGCAGCCACACCCCGGTGCTACTTCCCAAAAAAGACCCCGCCATGGCAGCGGGGCCTTTTTATTTGTATCGGTGCTGTAATCAGGTGGCAAGTGCGGGCGGCGTATCTTCCGCCGGGGGCAGGCGCGGGGTGCGCCCGGCCAGGGTCATCATTTCCTCATACAGGGCGCTGGCGGCCTCGGGCGCATAGCCGTAAACCAAAAACGCATCCATCACATAGGGGGAGTAGGGCAGGTGGGTCAGCGCTTTGGCAAACGCCATGGCGGCAATCTCGCCCAGCACCCCCACGGTAGAGCGGTTGTGCAGGGGCTTAGGTGCCCACAGCTCAATTTTATAGGTTTTTGTCCAGATGGTTTTTTTGTTCTGTTCCTCCACAAAATGGAACAGCTCGTGCGCCAGCAAAAGCTTGGAAATTTGCAGCTCGCCCGTCAGGGCATGGCGCACACCCGGTTCAGCCAAAAGCACCTCGGCCTTGCGCACACCATCCATATAAATGTGTACGGTGTTTGGCTCCCGAAATTCGGCAAAAAGAACACGGTCGGTGTTTTGGGGCATCAGGGGGTAATCCACCGTCAGGCCCAGCTTGCGGGCCAGCAGCTCAGGGTCGCGCATACCGTATTGGGCGGCGTATTTTTCGGCATACTCTTTGCCGCAGGCAATGGCTTGTTCGGTCAGGGCGCGGCGCTGCTCGTCGTTAAATTTGCCGTTCAGTGGCTCGCGGGAGAAGGCATATTTCCCCCAATCGGCCTCGTCAATCCGGCACAAATCCTCCACCAGCATCCCCACCGGGCGGATGGCATAGTGCGGCTCCTCCTGCATATGGTAAGGCCGCTGCTTGCCAAATAGCCCTTCGGTAATGGGTTTCATCAGTTCCTTAAAACGATCCTTTGTCATGGTGCCCCCCTGAACGTAGCGTTTGGTTTGTAAGGCATTTAAGCCGGTTGCGGGCGTTGCGGCGTATTTGAGAAATTTGGGAAATTTGGAAAATTGGAAAGGTTTAGCGAACGTCGTTCACCGCGCCGATGACCAAAATCTCTTCCTCGGCATCGCGGTCCATCACGTCGAGGTCCATCAGCAGTTGCAACTGGTCCATATCCACGGCGGAATAATCGCAGACACGGGGGCCGACGCAGAGGAAATAGTCGGGCCGCAAAACGGTATCGGTTTTGAACACGGCCAAATCCTTCCACATGGCTTCCACGGCTTCTTTGTAGTTGCCCGCTTTGATTTTTACAACGCTGGCATCGGAGCATTGCACCTTGATAAAGCCCTTTTTATCCACAATGCGCAAGGGGGATTTATCGCCCTGCACGCCCGCAAATACATAGAATTTGTCGGTGCATTCGGCCAGCTTGATGCCCGTTACCTTGGTGCCAAAATCCTCCACAGCCAGCTTTTCGGCCTCGGCTGCATCGCATTCCTTCAGCAGGTCGGTGGTTTTTACCTCGGTGGAGCCGGTGGCAATGGCGGTGACCTTGCCGGTTTGGCTGTCAATCTCGATATGCACCTCCACCGTATCGGGCGAAGCACCCGAGCCGATGGCGGCATCGGTGGCTTCCTGCTTTAGCTCCTTGATATCCTCCTGGGTGGGGTTGGGGATCACCCGCTCCACAACGTCCCGCACCATGGATAGCGCAACGCCAATGGAGGAGATAACCTCGGCATTCTCGGGGATGGAGTATTGCAGGCCCATCTTTTTGGCACAGTAGGGTACTAAGGCTGCCGCGCCGCCGCCGCAGCCAACCAGCCGCATGGCGTCATGGTCAAGCTGGTATTTATCGGCCAGGGCGTTGATGCAGTCGTTTACCTTCTCAAAGTCCTTGTCCAAAATTTGGGTGGCAAGCTCCTCCACCGTAATGCCCAGCTTATCGGCCACCGGCTGCATGGCTTTGCGGGCAGAGTTAGCATTGCCGTGGGCAAAATACTGTTCGTCAATTAGGCCAAGCACGTTGGCGGCATCGGTGTTGGTAAAGCAAATCCGCTTGCCGCTGGCTACGCGAATGGCAACATAGTCTGCCGGGTCGCCGGGTTTGGGGCTTAACATCTCGATTTTAGGGTCAACAATCTCTTCCTCGGGGGTAAAGCAGGCGTACTCGCACCCGGCAATATGGGCCGAGCGGGGGCCTACATCCTCCACGCCATGGTCGTTAATACGCACCATCGAGCCACCGGCGCAGCCCAAAATGCGAACATCCAGCGAGTTGATGTAGGTATCGTGCCCGCCAATTTTGGCATAATCCACCCCGGGGCGGCCGTTTTTGATAACGCCGATGTTGGTGGTGGTGCCGCCAACCTCAAAATAGATGGCATTGGAGGCGCGCAGGTACATCAGCGAGCCCATAACCGAGGCCGCAGGCCCCGAAAGTGCCGTGAGGATGGGGCGCTTGCGCATCTCGTTAATTTCCATAACGCCGCCGTCGCCGCGCATAATCATCAGGGGCACGGTGATGCCCGCGGCCCGCACCGAGGATTCGGTGGCGTTGGCGGTGGACATCATTTTGGGCAGGATGGAAGCGTTGATGGCGGCGGTGCGGGTGCGGCGGGTCAGCCCGTACAGCTTGGTAATATCCGAAGCCATCGAAACCGGCAGGCCCTGGCCCTCGGCCAAATCGTGAATTTTAATTTCCTCGTCCATGCTGTCCACGCCGAAGGCCATTGAGGCCACAATCACCTGTGCGCCCTTGCCCACCAGGGATTTTAGGGCCGCGTTGATGGTTTCATCGGTCAGGCTCTTTTTCTTGATAAATTCGTTGTGGACGGTAATTTTGCGGCCAACCTTCTCATCCAAAATAATGTCTTTCAGGGTGAGCTGGGGCTTGGCCAAAAAGCCCTCCAGGCCGCCGCCCGCCACGCCAATTACCCCAACCTTGGCAACGTCGCCCTCAATAAAGGCGTTAGTGGCCTGGGTGGTGGAGTGGGCAACGAAAACAACATCCTCGGGGGAAATATCGTTCTCCTCCATGCAGTTTTTGAAGGATTGTACAACACCGGCAGCAACGCCGGCCTTATCGTCATGGGTGGTTTTTACTTCGTTTTTGCCGATGATTTCGTGGGTGATATTATCCATTGCAACACACTTGGTGTAGGTGCCGCCAACGTCGATACCCATGCGAACGGCGCGATGCTCTGCCATAGGTCATACCTCCGAATTTCTAATTTTTGCAAATTTTTGGTGTTTTCGTACATACAAGGATATAATAAAGTGCCGCCGCCCCAAGGCGGCGGCACCATTTGGAACAACTAGCGGTTTGATGCTACTACAGCAATCAAACGAACCACTGTGCGCCCAGCCCGGCCATGGAAACCATGGTCAAAGCATAAAGCAGGATGCCGGTAAGGTAGGCGTTCGGGATGGAAAGCTTGAGGAAATCCTTCGATTCTACCTTGGTGTAAGCAAGGCCCCAGGCAACCCAGCTCTGGGTGATGCAGGAACCGATGTTCACGGTGATGGTGGGGATGGCGAACACCGCGTACAGGAAGGGTACCGAGAAGCTGGCAACGTTCGAAAGCACGCCCAAGGTAGCGGCGCCACAGCCAACCAGCGTCATGGGGCCGCGGAACAGGCCAAGGCCCAGCAGCACGGCAAACACGATGCAAACAACAAGCTCGCTCTTGGGCATGATTGGCCCAAGGATAACCTTGAAGAAGGGGGAAGCATAGCTTGCAACCGCGTTGAACATGGGCAGAGTGAGCAAGAAGCCAACCAGCGGAGCGGTATCAACCACGCCATCGTAGTATAGCTTGTTGACAAGCTGGCAGTTCTCTTTAAAGGAAGCCTTCATCTTGCCGCAGAGGAAAAGTGCCAGGAAACCGGCAATGATAAAGCCGCCGATAACCGAGAAGTCGAGCCAAATTTTCAGCACAACGGGCACGATGGGCAGAATCAAGGTGTAGAGGGGCGCGTCCTTCTGCTCGGAGGATGCCTTGCGGGTCTGTGCGGCCCAAGCATGGCTAACCTTGGTGCGCTTGAGGTAAAGCCCGGTCAACACGGTGGTAGCAATCACCATGATGGCAACGGCGGCGTAACCCCAGCGGGCAGCATACCAGCCCAGGGTGAAATCAGGCATTTGGTCGGGCGTGATAAAGAAGGCGCGGTACTGGGCAAAGTTGACCGGGTTCAGGTAGATACCGGCGGCAACGCTGCCCATGAAGGAGAACATCGAAATTGCCTTGGGCACGCCCAAAGACATCATGATGGGCAGCACGATAACGCCGATGGCGATAACGGGGCCTGCGCCGGTCATGGCGGTGAAGATGACGGCGGTAACAATGTTCAGCAGTGCCACGGTGATCAGGGGGCGGTCGCCGCCAAGCTCCACGGTTTTACGAATCAGGGTGGAGGCAATGCCGGTTTCCATCAGCACACGGCCAAACCATGCGCCCCAGCAAACGTTAACCAGGGTGGTGCCCCAGCCTTCGGGGGCAGACTGATAAATTGCGTTTAGGATGGACATGATTTTTTTCGGCTCGCCGTTGGCGTAAAACGCCGTGCTTGCCAAAAACTCCGGGGAGGCAAACGCAGCCCCCAGGAAGGATAGTGCGCACCATACAATGGTGATGACCAAAAAGCCAATCATTAGGTTGTGGCCTTTAATGCAGTAGTATGCCAGCCCAAAAAAGCTGAGCAGCAAAAGAATACCAACTACGTACTCCAAGGTTTAGAACCCCTTTCTTTGAATCAAATTTTCCGCAATATTTGTTTCGCTATGTGGTTGCAGTGGCTGCCATGGTTGCAGTGGAATGAATAACCGATTACGCTCCTTTCCCGGTTGATATTATTTTTTACGGCTGACCCGGCGTACTGCCCGGACAATACCGAAAAACCTAAAAAAATAAAAACGAAAGATAAAAAATTATTCTTCCTCGTTGTAGGCTGAAAAATATTGGGGGTAAATGCGGCGCAGCGTTTCGCTTACCAGCGCAATTTGGTTGATGTGGCGGTTGCTGAGAAGGCACACGGCCTCGGTATCCCGCTTGCGCAGGGCATCCAGCATCATCCGGTGCTCGGTCAAGCTGTTTTCCCAGCTATCCACGGCGGACATCGAGGTTTTGTAGCTGAAGGTGCGTATCTGCAACCAGCGTATCCGCATTAAATCACAGTTGATGTTGTGGATGGCGGCCCAGGCTGCCTGGTGGCCGCAAAATTCATAAAGCAGCCAGTGCATCCGGGTATCTTCATCCAGCAGGGCGGCATCGGCCTGTGCCTCCAACAGTTGGCGTTGCAGCCGAATGCTATCCTCCACCTGGGCAAGCTGGGCGGGGCTTAGGCCGGTGGCGCAAACCTCCTCCAGCACGCTTTGCTCCAGGGTGGTACGCAAAAAAATGGCCTGCTGGATGCGCTCCATCGAAATATGGGATACCTGCGTGCCCCGCTGCGGAAAAACAATGACGCAACCCTGGCCCGCCAAGCGGGAAAGTGCATCCCGCACGGGCGCACGGCTTACCCCCAGGGTGGCCGCCAGCGTATTTTCGCTAAGAAGCTCCCCCGGCAGCAGCGCAAACTGAACAATTTGGCGGCGCAGATTCTCGGCAATGGTTTCCTTGGTGGCAACGGCCCCACCGGCGGCGCTGGCTGCCGGTTGTAGGCTGGTGGCTTGTGGCTCCATCATGTACCCCCTTTGGCTGGTAGCCTGCGCCGGGTGGCGCTTGTTTGGTGTGGCTGCGTACAAGGTGGGGTGTAGCATACAAGCTGTGTGGTGCCCTGTGTCTAAAATACCATGCTGTTCCAAGTTTTGCAATAGATAATTTACGGAATTTTAAGATATTTTTTCCAAAAATGACGTATCTGATAAAAGCTTTTAGCGAATATGCACAAAAAGCTTTCAACAAAACTGACATACAAGCCAGCTTGCATTTGGCGAACGTTTGATTTATACTAGTACTAAAATATTAGCCCTAAAGGGTGCTAAATACAGAAAACGGTGCGATTTTTTTCGATTTTTTTATAAATTCTAAAAATTAGCCCAGAAAGGTGGCCCCGCATGGTCAAACTGCACGCCCTGCGCGTTCCCAACGAGAACGCCCGCGCCTTTGCTTACCGGGTGCTTGCAAATTACATAAGGGAACTGCTTCTCCGCCCGGGGGAGCGTATGAGCGAGGCCGAAACTGCCACCCAGCTAAACATCAGCCGCACCCCGGTACACGATACCTTTGTGCAGCTTTCCGATGAGCGTATGCTGGCGGTGGAGCCGCAGCGGGGAACCACCGTCTGCCTGCTGGAGCCGGAAAATATCCGCCAGCTATCCTGGATGGAGCAGCGCACCACAAACGCCGTGCTGGAGCAGCTTTACCGTGCCCGCCCCACCATGCAGGAGCTGGAACCGCTGGAACAGTGCGTTGCCGCCGAGATGGCCGCCCTAAAACAGGGCAATTTGGTGGTGATGGCCCGCCTGAGGGCAAAATTTTACCGCAACCTGTTTGCTTTGGCGGGGTACCTGCCGGTGTTCCGCTCTATTTTTCGGATAGGGGCGGACAGCTACCGCCTGTTCCACATGGCGGAGGAGGAAGCCTTTTGGCAGGTGGTTACCGCACAGCACATGGCCATTGTGCAGGCCCTGGCCCTGCACGAGCATGAGGCCGCCGCCTTGGCTGTAAAGCGGGAATTTGCCCTGACAGCCCCTTTGTTAAAGGCCATGCAAAAACGCTACCCCCAATATTTTGCGCCCGAGCAAGCGCAGGCGTAGGCGCTGTTGGCGCGGCCAAAACCGGCCCCCTAAACTATGGTTTTGTTTTTTTGCAGGTGTGCACAGCCCCTATCCCCTATAAGGTGGGCGGCTGCATCTGCCGTTTTGGGGCGGGCAAACCGCACCCTTATTTGAAGGAGGAAGCTTACCATGCCAACCACTGAAATTACAGCAAATCATTTTTTTGAACCGGCGGGCAGCCGCGCGCTGATTACCGGGGGCACCAGCGGCCTGGGCTATGCCATTGCCGAAGCCTTTTTGCAGAGCGGGGTGGATGTTGCCGTTTGCGGCACCCGGCCCGAGAAGGCCGCCCCCCTGGCAGCCCTTGCCCAAACCCTTGGCCGCCGCTTTTTGGCCCTGCGCTGCAACATTACCGATACCGCCGCCGTGGATGCCATGATGGACGAGGTGCAGGCGGGCTTTGGCGGGCTGGATTTTGTGGTGAACAGCGCAGGGATGAACGCCCTGAAGCCCGCCGAGGATTACGATGCCGAAACGTTTGATAAGGTGATGGATTTGAACGTAAAGGGCACCCATCTTGTCAGCAAAGGGGCGGCCAAACGGTTTTTTATCCCCCAAAACAGCGGGCGAATCGTCAATATCTCCTCCGCCAAGGGGTTTATTGGCACCGGGCGGGATTATGCCGCCTACTGTGCCAGCAAGGGTGCCATCAATATGTATACCAAGCAGCTTGCCTGCGAGTGGGCTAAGTTTGGCATCAACACCAACGCCATTGCCCCCACCTTTGTGCGCACCCCCATCAACGCCGCCCAGCTGGATAACCCGGAGTTTTACGCCAAGCTGGTTGCGCGCATCCCGGCCGGGCGAATTGGCATGGGGGCAGATATTGCGGCGGCGGCACTGTACCTGTGCAGCAAGGGGGCATCCTTTGTAAACGGGGTGGTGCTGCCGGTGGACGGCGGCTTGACCGCCATGCAGTAAAGGGGGAACACCGAATGATTAGTGGAAATATTTATGAAAAGAGCGACCTTTCGCTTCTGCCGGCCCCGCTCCGCCGTGCGGTGGAGCTTTTGCGCACCACCGATTTTGCCAACCACGAGCCGGGCCGCTTTGTGCTGGAGGAAGATAGGCTGATTTTGCAGGTGCTGGACCTTACCACCGCGCCCCGCGCCACCCTGCGCCCCGAGGTACATAAAAAATACATCGATGTGCAGTTTTTGGCGGCTGGTGGCCCCGAAAAAATTGCCTGGTACCCCGATTTGGGCCAGGCGGTGGTGGATGAAAATTTGCTGGATACCCCACGGGATATCTGCTTTTACCACAACGACCCCACCCAGCGCGAGGGCATGATTGAGATGCAGCCCGGCAGCTATGCCATGTTTTTCCCCTGGGATGTACACGTGCCCGCCATCCAGGCCGAAAGCCCGGCGGCCATCCGCAAAATTGTGCTCAAGGTAGCGCTGGAAGGCTGCCTGTAAGCCGGCCGGAAAGAAGGGGAACTGTGGAAGAAACCAAAACCATTGCCAGGCACCTGGCCGCCCTTGCCCAGCCCGACCCGGATGCCCGCCGCGCCGCCCTGGAAGCGGTGCTGGCCGCCGAGGGGCTAACGCCCACCCTGCAAACGGGGGAGGGGAGCGAAAAATACCCCCGCCCGGTGCAAAATTACCTGCTGTTGCCCCCGGCGGGGGCGGCCTACCCGCTGCTTTGCGCCCACTACGATGCCCACCCCGGCAGCAGTGGTGCCAACGATAACGCGGCCGCCGTTTGCATTTTGGTGGCACTGGCAAAGGCCCTGCCCCCGCGGGGCGTGCGTGCGGGCATCGCCTTTTTGGATGGGGAGGAAAGCGGCCACGGCGGCGCCAAGCTGTTTGAAGCCGAGCGGGGCGGGCTGGAACTTTCCGCCGTAATCAACCTGGATGTGTGCGGCTATGGCGATAGCCTGGCCGTTTACTGCAAGGGCGGCGAAAAAAAGCCGGTGGCACGCGAATTTTGCGATAAAAAGCGGCTGGCCGCCCATGGGGGCCGCACCGTAAAATTTTTGCCCGAGAGTGATGATAAAGTATTTTCCACCCGCGCCCAGCCGGTTTTAAGCGTGGCGGCGCTGCCCCTGTGGGACGCAAAATACATGGATGCCCTTGCCAGCTACGGCGAGGGGATTTTGGGCCGCCCGCCGGAATTTGAGATGATTATGGGCCAGCTTGAGGTAATTTCCACCATGCACGGGGCCTTCCGCGATGGGGTGCAGTGGGTGCAGCCCGCCGCCATGCAGCGTGTGTACGATTACCTGCTGGATGCGCTGACCGCCCCGCCCACCCCCAAGCGGTTTGGGCTGTTTTAAACGCATGAAAATGCGCAAATTGCAAAATTTTTGAAAATTGCGAAAATTGCTTCTATAAAATCAATTGCCGCCCTGCCAAAACGGGTTTCCGTTCGGCAGGGCGGCAATTTACTTTTGGGGTGGGGGTGAAAATAAACTTACGCCCCCGTGTACATATTTTTCGCTAAAACGCCATCAACATAGGCTTTTTGCTCGTCGGTCAAGGGGGTAAAGGGCGGGCGAGGGTCGCCCACCGGGCAGCCCTGTGCCGCCAAAACATACTTGATGGCCGGTATCAGCCCCACCTTGCACATGGCCTCCATGCAGTTGTTGGCGGTGTGCTGCAAGGCCAGCGCCCCGGCACGGTCGCCCCCATCAAACAGCTCAAAAATCTTTTTATAGTGGGGCAACATCATGTTGAAGGTGCTGCCGATGGAGCCGATGCAGCCCAGCGCCTGCCCGGCAACCATCGTTTCATCGTAGCCGTCAAACGCAATCAAATCCGGGTTGAGGTTCAAAATGCGCTCCATCTGGAACAGGTTATAGTTGGTTTGCTTAACGCCCAGCACGGCCCCACTGCGGAAAAGGGCAATGTAATCGGGGTTTTGCACATCAAATTCTTTGTGGGTGTTGCCGGGGAAATTGTAGATGAGCACCGGCGCGCCCGAAGCCTCGGCAATGGCGGTGTAGTAGCGGCAGATTTCCTTGGGGGTAAAGCCATAGTAGAAGGGGGCGGTGGCGGCGGTAAAATCAAAGCCCAGCGCCATGGCCGCCTTGGCGTACCGCACGGCCTCGCCGGTGCCAACGGCCCCCACATGGGCAATCAGGTTGGCTTTGCCACGGAAAGCGGCGGCTGCCTCAAACACGGCAACCCGCTCGGCCTCCGATAGCAAAAAGCATTCGCCACTGCTGCCACCCACAAAAAAGCCTGCCGCGCCTTCATCCAAATTGCGCTGCATCACCCGCTGCAAAAGGGGGGCCGATACCTGGCCCTGGGCATCATACGCGGTGATGCTGGCGGCGTAGATGCCGCTAAGTTCCTGTTTTGTTTTCATCGTATGCTCCTTCTTTTTATCCGGTTGGGTGGGCAGCGCAAAATGCAAAAAGGCCGCCGCCGCCCGGTGGCAAAACGGCGGGGTAGAGGGGGGCTGCGCTGCGCAAAAAATACGGCCTTTTGGGTTGCCGCGGCGGCCAAATGTTGGCACCGGGGGGCGGAACCTGCCACCGGTTTCAGTTTCATTGTAAAAGCAAATGGCGGCATTGTAAAGGGGGTATTTTACTTTTGGATAATTTTCAGCATTTTGCCTTGCTTTTCGGGCATAGGTGCGCTACAATAAGCCCAGAATGGCCCGTGTAGTTTCATTGGGAAGGCAGGGGTGCCGGGGGCGGCAAGGCTTACGGCAGGCTGCCTAAAAAGCCGCTTCCCGCAAGGGCAAGGGCAGGGGCGGGCTTGCCACCCTGCCAGGGCAAACGCCGCACCTACTTTGCCGAAGGCCTTATTTTTGGGCCGCTTTTAGACCGTTTGACAACAACAAGAAGGAGCTGGAGTTTACGATGCAGAATTTTGTGTATTACACCCCCACCAAAGTGGTGTTTGGCAAAAATGCCGAGGATGAAACAGGGGCGCTGGTTCGCGCCCAGGGCGGCACCAAGGTGCTGCTGCACTATGGCAGCGGCAGCGTAAAGCGCAGCGGCCTGCTGGATAAAATTATTGCCTCGCTCAATAGCGCGGGCGTTGCCCATGTGGAGCTGGGCGGTGTGGTGCCCAACCCCCGGCTATCCAAGGTGTACGAGGGGATTGCGCTCTGCAAAAAAGAAGGGGTCGATTTCCTGCTGGCGGTGGGGGGCGGCAGCGTGATTGATTCCGCCAAGGCCATCGCCTACGGCCTTGCCTACGAGGGTGATGTGTGGGATTTTTACGAGGGCAAGGCCGAGCCCACCGCCTGCTACCCGGTGGGCACCGTGCTGACGATTGCCGCCGCCGGCAGCGAGATGAGCAATTCCAGCGTGATTACCAAGGAGGAGGGCGGTTTAAAGCGGGCCTGCAACACCGATTATGCCCGCCCCCGCTTTGCGGTTATGAACCCCGAGCTTACCTACACCCTGCCCGCCTACCAAACGGCCAGCGGCGCTGCGGATATCATGATGCACACCATGGAGCGGTATTTTACCACCGAGCCCGATACCCAGCTTACCGATGCCCTGGCTGAAGGGCTGCTGCGCACCGTGAAGGATTGCGCGCTGACCCTGCGGGATGCCCCGCAGGACTATGCCGCCCGCGCCAATTTGATGTGGGCCTCCAGTGTATCCCACAATGGGTTGACCGGCTGCGGCACCGTGGGCGATTGGGCTTGCCACCAGCTGGAGCATGAGCTGGGCGGTATGCTGGACTGTGCCCATGGCGCGGGCCTGGCGGCAGTGTGGCCGGCCTGGGCGCGGTATGTGCTGCCCACCTGCCCGGCCCGCTTTGCCCAGTTTGCCGTCAACGTGATGGGGGTTACCCCCGCCGAAACCGACACCGCAACCGCCGAAAAGGGCATTGCCGCCATGGAGGATTTTTACCACGCCATCGGTATGCCCGCCACCCTGCGGGAGCTTGGGTATGAGCTGACCGATGCTCAGCTGGACGAGCTGACCGAAAAGTGCACCTACTTCCACACCCGCACCATCGGCGGCTTCCAAATTTTGAACGAAAAAGATATCCGCGCCATCTATGCCATGGCGCGCGGGTAACACCGCAGCCGGTATGATAAAACCCGCCCACCGCTATAAAAAACAGCGGTGGGCGGGTTGTTTTTTGTGTTTTTTGGGGGGCGGGGCTTGTGGCGGGGCTTTACCGCTTGCTATAATCCCGCGCACCGTAAATGGCGGTGCCGATGCGCACAAGGGTGGCCCCCTCCCGTATGGCGGCAAGATAATCCCCGCTCATCCCCATCGATAGGGTATCCATCGGCGCAGCGGGGTAGCGGGCGGCGGCCTCGGCAAGCAGGGCACGCATCCTGGCAAAAAATGCTTGGGTTTCACGCTCGGTGGCGGTGGCCGGGGGAATCGCCATCAGCCCCCGCAGCCGGATATGCCCTTTGGGGGCGGCAGCTTCCAGCAGGGGCCACAGGCTTTCAGGCGCAATACCGGTTTTGCTGCCCTCGGCCCCAATATTTACCTCCACCAAAATATCCTGCACCAGCCCGGCGGCGGTGGCGGCCAGCTCAATTTTATCCAGCAGCCGGGTGCTATCCACGCTTTGAATCAGGGCGGCCCGGCCCACCACCTTGTTTACCTTATTGGTTTGCAGGTGGCCGATAAAATGCCCCGGCTTCCCAGCGTAGGCCCCGGCATCGTGGTTTTTTACCAGCTCCTGCACATGGTTTTCGCCAAAAAGGTCAATGGGCAGGGCGGCGCTTTGGTATACCTCGGCCACCGTGCGGGTTTTGCAGGCGGCGCAAAGCAGCACATCGCCGGGGGCGCGCCCCGCCGCGGCGGCAGCCTGGGCCATCCGCGCCCGTATTTCGGCCACGGCCTCGGCCATCTGTGCAGCTTGGTCGGCGGGGATGGGGGGTATCAAAACATCCGGCATTTTTATAACTCCTTATAAACGGCGCGCTCGCCGCCAATATATTTGGGCCGGGTGCGCCCTGCCAGCAGCAGCGCGCTGCCAATGTGGCCAACCGAAAGCCGCACCGGCACCACCACCCGCTTTAGGTGCATACCAATCATGGTGCCGCCAATATCCAGCCCGGCGGCGGCCTGAATTTCCTCCACCAGCACGGGGGCATCCAGCGCGGCCCACACGCTGGTGGCCCAGCTGCCCCCGGCGTGGGGCTGGGGCAGGGCGTTTACCTCGGTGTAGCCGTAGCGCAAAGCGGCGGCACGCTCCAGCACCAGGGCACGGTTCAAATGCTCGCAGCACTGGGCGGCCAGGTAGATGTTTTCGGCCTTCAGCAGGGGCAGCACCCCCGCCAGCACGGCCTGGGCGGCCGCCATGCTGCTGTTTTTGCCAATCTGCCCGCCCACAATCTCGCTGCTGGAGCAGCCAATCACAAAAATATCCCCGGGCTGTAGCCGCGCGGCTGCCAGCAGTTCTTTTACCGCACACGCGGCCTGGGCCGTGATGTCGGCAGCGCTGAACGCTGCCGGGGTTTGCAAAGTTTCTGTTTCCGCCATAAGGCAGCACCTCTTTTCTGGTTTACATTCTAAAATACCACAAAATAGGGGTTTTGTTAAGCCCTGCATCTGTGCTATACTTTGAAAATAAGAAAATAGCGAGAAATATACGAAAAATATAGCAGATAAAACGAAGCCGGGTGGCTGTTTTTGGCCATCCGGCCAGGTTCCCAAACCAAGGCGGCGAAAGGGGGAGAAGGGTGAAGCTGTTTCATCTATCAGATTTGCACCTGGGCAAGCGGGTGCATGGGTTTTCCATGCTGGGCGACCAGCGCGATATCTTGCAAAAAATTTTGGCCCTGGCGGATGCCGAGCACCCCGATGCACTGTTGCTGGCCGGGGATATCTACGATAAACCGGTGCCCCCGGCGGAGGCCGTGGCCCTTTTTGATGATTTTTTGGCCGCCCTGGCCGCGCGGCGTTTACAAGTGCTGGCCATCAGCGGCAACCACGATTCACCCGAGCGAATTGCCTTTGGCGGGCGGCTGATGGATGCCAGCGGGGTACATATGGCCCCGGTGTATGCGGGGCAGCTAACCCCCGTGGTGTTGCAGGATGCCGAGGGCCCGGTGGATTTTTACCTGTTGCCCTTTTTAAAGCCTGCCCAGGTACGGGCCATTTTCCCCACGGAGCCGCCCGCCGCCACCGAGAGCTACACCGCCGCCCTGGCCACGGTGCTGCGGGTGGCCGCGCCCGATTTTACCCGGCGCAGTGTGCTGGTTACCCACCAGTTTGTTACGGGGGCCGCCCGCTGTGCCTCGGAGGAGGTATCGGTGGGCGGGGCCGATAATGTGGATGCCGCCGTTTTTGCGGGGTTTGATTATGTGGCGCTGGGCCACCTGCACGGCCCGCAAAGGGTGGGGCGCGATACCCTGCGTTACTGCGGCACCCCGTTAAAATATTCCTTCTCGGAGGTGGGGCAGCAAAAATCCGTCACAGTGGTGGAGCTGGGCAAAAAAGGCCAGGTAACCCTGCGCACCCTGCCCCTAACCCCCCTGCACGATTTGTGCGAGCGGCGGGGCAGCTACGCCGCGCTTACCGCCCGCAGCTACTATGCCGATGCCCCCTGGCAGAACGATTACCTGCACATCACCCTGACGGATGAGGAGGATGTGCCGGATGCCATCCATCGGCTGCGGCCCATCTACCCCAACCTGATGGCGCTGGATTACGACAATTGCCGCACCCGCGCCGCCGGTGCCCTGCCCGATTTGCTGCCTACCGAAAAACCGCAGCCCATGGCCCTTTTTGCGGGCTTTTTTGAGCGCCAAAACGGGCGGCCATTATCCGAGGCACAGCAGGCGCTGTGCCAAAGCCTGATAGAACAAATTTGGGAGGGCCAGAAATGCGACCAACCCGATTAACCCTCTCGGCCTTTGGGGCCTATGCGGGCGAAACCACCCTCGATATGGCCCTTTTGGGCACCCAGGGGCTCTATTTGATTACCGGGGATACCGGCGCGGGCAAAACCACCCTGTTTGATGGCATTACCTATGCCCTGTATGGCGAAACCAGCGGCGGCAACCGGGACCCTGGGATGCTGCGCAGCAAATATGCCGACCCTGCCACCCCCACCTTTGCCGAGCTTGTGTTTGTGTATGGCGGCGCGCGCTACCGCATCAAGCGCAACCCCGCCTACGACCGCCCCGCCCGCCGGGGCGGCGGTACCACCACCGAGCTGCCCAATGCCGAGCTGGAATACCCGGATGGCCGGGTGGTAACCAAAAAAAGCGAGGTGGATAAGGCCATTGTGGCGCTGATGGGGGTGGATATGGCCCAGTTCTCCCAAATTGCGATGATTGCCCAGGGAGATTTTTTAAAGCTGCTGCTGGCCGATACCAAAACCCGCATCGGAATCTTTCAAAAGCTGTTCCGCACCGAAAAATATGCCGATTTGCAATTTGCCCTCAAGCGGGAGGCCGATGGCCGCACCAGGCGGCGGATGAAACTGAAGGATGGGCTTTCGCAATACCTGCGGGAGATTGAGCTGCCGCCGGGGCAGGCACTGCCCCCGGCCCTGGCCGAGGAGCAAGCGGCGGGGCAAGCCACCCGGATGGAGGAGTGGCTGGAACTGCTGGCAACACTGTTGCAGGCCGATGGCGCGGGGGAGCGCGCGGCAGCCGATGCCCTGGCCGCCACCGAAAAACGCCTGGGCGAGGTGGCCGCCCTGGTGGGCCAGGCGGAGGGTACCGCCCGCCGCCGTGCCGAGCGAGCAGCCCTGCTGAAAACCCAGGCCGATACCCGCGCCGCGCAAAGCCTGGCCGAGGATGCCCGCGCCGCCTGCCGGGCCCAAAAGCCCCAGGTGGCCGGGTGGCAAAACCAGGCCGCCGCGCTGGAAAGCCAACTGCCCGCCTACGCCCAATTGGAGGAAACCCAAAAGCGCCAGCGGGAAAATGCCGGCCACAAAGCCCTTGCCACCGCCCGGCAGGCGGAGGCCGCCGCCCAGCGGGATGCCGCCCGGCAGCGGCTGGAAGCGCTGGAAGGCCAGCGGGCGCAAACCCAAAATGCCGCCGCCCGCGCCGCCGAGCTGGTCCACGCGTGGGATACCGCCACTGCCCAGCGCGAAAGCTGGCAGGCGCTGCGCACCCTGTACGATGGCTGCCTGGCCCTAAAACGGCAGGAGAAAGCCGCCGATGCCGCCTGGGCCGGGGCCGCCGCCGCCCACGCCCGCGCTTTGGATTTTTACAATACCCAAAACCTTGCCTTTTTGCGGGAGCAAGCGGGCATTTTGGCACAACCCCTGCGCCCCGGCCAGCCCTGCCCGGTTTGTGGTGGGGTAGAGCACCCCCACCCCGCCGTAAAAACCCGTGCCGCCCCCACCGAGGAAGCCGTGAACGCGGCCCGGCAGGCCGAGCAGGCGGCCCACAACACCATGACCCAGCGGGAGGGGGAGCGCGAACGCCTGAGCGGGCTGTTGGATGCCAAAAAGCAGGAGCTTGCCGCCAAGGCGGATGCCCTGCTGCCCAGCTGGGAGCTGCGGGGGCTGAACGGGGTGATTGCCCAGGGCCTGGCCGAAACCGAGGCCCGCTTGGCGGCTTGCAAAGCCGCGCTGGCCGCGGCCAAA